>NZ_BTGX01000005.1:0-407 GCF_057543435.1 Candidatus Rickettsia mendelii
AACTATGTCTTCTATATCTAACAAATGATTTTCATTTTTTCTGTATTTCCTGTAAATAAAGGTAACTCATGAGAATATAAGTTATTAAATTAATCTTTGGATATATATCTTTTATCATCAAAGATTTTGTTTTGTAATTCAGTTATTATATCACCTATTGTTGATAAATTAGTACTATTAGCTTTAGTAATTTAATTGTCATAATTATTTCTTTATGATTAATTACAAGATGTAATGAATACTCTATAGATTCCCTATAACTGCTTATTGCTATTTTAACAAGATTACCAAATATTTAATTATTACTTGTAAGTTTTGTGTAGTATATAGATAGTTTAGTTGAATCAATAAAGTAAGCAGCAGTATCTTTCTCTCTAAATAGTTGCGACATCATAACAAGCGGTAGA
>NZ_BTGX01000006.1:0-114774 GCF_057543435.1 Candidatus Rickettsia mendelii
ACTTATTAGAGTAGTACAAGCAGAAGTAAATAAAATTGATAGCATCTCCATTCTTATCTAAAATTCTATATAGATATTCTTACTTACCTCTTAACTTTAAACATATGTTTTATCAATCCTCCAACTAAATTCTAAATTTAGGTTTCCAGTACCATCTAAGCCTATCTAAGATCTTCAAAGCATGATATTGAACCCATATAATATTCTTATACTTTAACACTCTGTTAATAATCTCTTCTTATTCTCTATAAATGATACCATGTTTATAATACCACCCCACTACCCATATGATTTATTGTACTTACAAATGACAGCGCTTGAAAATTTCTATAAAACCTTGTCTTTATTTATTTCCTATACTTATAATATTACTATCACTTACTATTAATAAGGAACTAAGCATAGAATTAAGTGATTCATTACCTAATGCAATAATGCTAACGAAAACATTCTGTAAATTGCAAGATAATATACAACTAAATCCAGATGCAGGAGTTTTAGGGGAACATTAAATTAAGTATAAAGTAAGTATTTTAAGATTTTAGGAATTATAAGCTTCTTCTGTAGTAAGATATGCACAATATTAATACTCTTTAAGATTAAATGTTATAAAACTACATCTTTAATAAATATAAGCAATTCTTGAAAGAAATTTATTATATCTCTATAATTAACATATTCATTAAATTCAAGGTTCTTTGATAGTGATTGATAAATATTCTTCTAATTTAGTACCGGTAAATATCGAAGATGAGATGAAAGTATCTTATCTTGATTATGCTATGAGTGTCATAGTAAGTAGAGCAATACCGGATGTTCGTGATGGCTTAAAGCCAGTACATCGCCGTATTATCTATTCAATGTATGAAGCAGGTAACCACGCTAGTAAACCTTACAGAAAATCTGCTAGAATAGTAGGTGACGTGATGGGTAAATACCATCCACATGGGGATAGTGCTATTTACGATTCGTTAGTACGTATGGCACAAGATTTTTCATTGCGTTTGCCGCTTGTTGACGGGCAAGGTAATTTCGGCTCTATAGATGGTGATGCTGCTGCTGCCATGAGGTATACCGAATCACGAATGGCAAAAGTATCGCATAAATTGATTAGCGATATTGATAAGGAAACGGTTAGCTTTAATTCTAATTATGATGGTTCTGAACAAGAACCGTCAGTACTTCCTGCTATGTTTCCAAACTTACTAGTGAATGGTAGTGGCGGTATTGCTGTTGGTATGGCAACTAATATTCCACCACATAATCTTGGAGAAGTTATTGATGCTTGTTGTTTATACATAGATAATAATAATATAGAAATTTTAGATCTTTTAGAGGTTGTCAGAGGACCTGATTTTCCTACAGGATCAATGATTTTAGGTGTTAGCGGTATTAGGTCAGCATATTTAACAGGCCGAGGCAGCATCATTATAAGAGGTCGAACTGAAATCGAGAATATAGGAAGCGGACGTCAAGCAATTATTATTACTGAAATACCGTTTATGGTAAATAAAGCTAGATTAGTTGAGAAGATTGCTGAGATGGTTAAAGAGAAACGTATTGAAGGGATCAGTGATTTACGTGATGAATCGAATAAAAACGGTATAAGAATTTATATTGAATTGAAAAAAGATATAGTAGCCGAAGTAGTATTAAATCAAATATATGCTTGTACGCAGCTTCAAACTAGTTTTGGTGTAATAATGCTAGCACTTAAAGACGGCTTGCCTAAAGTAATGAACTTAAAGGAAGTAATTGCTGCTTTCGTTAATTTTAGAGAAGTAGTAATTACCAACCGTACTATACATTTACTGAATAAAGCAAGAGATAGAGCTCATATTCTATTGGGACTTACTATTGCTGTTAGCAATATCGATGAAATAATTCACATTATTAAGTCTTCAAATGATTCAAATGTAGCTAGACAAAAATTAATGGCACGCCAGTGGGATGCATTAAATATTTTGCCGCTTGTAAAGTTAGTGGATGACAAAGCAATGCTAGATAATCATAGCCAATGTAGATTTACTGAGGTGCAGGTTAAAGCAATCTTAGATATGAGATTACAGCGTTTAACTGCTATGGAGAAGAATAAATTAGAGGAAGATCTAAAAAATCTTGCTACAGAAATTACTGAGTATCTTAATATACTTGGCTCAAGGGAGAGATTACTTGAGATTTTAAAAGAGGAATTAGTTGAAGTTAAGAAAGAATTTGCAACCCCTCGTCTTACTTCGATTGAATTTGGTGAATTTGATCAAGATATAGAAGATTTAATTCAACGTGAAGAAATGGTAGTAACCGTAACGCTTGGTGGGTATATAAAACGTGTTCCTCTCAGTAGCTATCGTGCGCAAAAACGAGGAGGTAAGGGGAGATTTGGGCTTTCAATGCGAGACGAAGATATTACTACACAAGTTTTCGTCGGCAGCACACATACTCCGATGTTGTTTTTCTCAAATATCGGTCAGGTTTATAGCTTAAAGCTGTATAAACTACCATTAAGTAACCCTCAAGGTAAAGGTAGACCAATGGTTAATATATTACCTCTTAAAGAAGATGAATATATTACAAATATCATGCCATTACCTGAAAATCAGGATGAGTTAGGTAATTTAAATATTATGTTTGCAACTGCTAAAGGTAATATTAGAAGAAGCGATTTACTAGACTTTAAGAAGATCCAATCAAACGGTAAAATTGCTATTAGGCTTGATGAGGATGATAAATTAATTGACGTAAAACCTTGCAAGGAAGATGAACATATTTTACTTGCTACTAAAGCTGGTAAAGCACTAAGATTCCCAGTAGCATCACTTCGTATTATTAAAAGCCGTACTTCTGATGGTGTACGAGGCATGAGGCTTGCAGAAGATGATTCCGTAATTTCTATGACTGTGCTTAGAGGAATTAGCAGTACAAAAGAAGGAAGAGAGGCTTATTTGTCGATACCGTGGGAGCGAAGGCTTGAAATTGCTAAAGGAGAGTTAGTTAATCCTGAAGAGTTAATTGCAAACTTAACTGCTGATGCCATTTTAGAAATGGCTAGCTCTGAAGAGTTTATATTAACAGTTACTGAAAATGGTTTTGGTAAAAGAAGCTCAGCATATGGTTATAGAATTACTGATCGTGGCGGTAGCGGTATAATCAATATGGATGTCAATGACAAGACCGGTTTGGTTATCGGTGTTATGTCAGTTAAGATGGATGATGAGTTAATGCTTATTACTGATAGCGGTAAGTTAATTCGCTGTAAACTTGAATCAGTGCGTATTACAGGACGTAATACTAGCGGTGTCATATTGTTTAAGTTAGATGAAGGTGAAAAAGTCGTTTCTGCCTCTTTAATTGCTGAAAGTTCTGAGGATGAAGAAGATACTGAATTAGAGGAAGATAAGATTTGGCAATCTTAGGCAGTGTTTCTAAATACTTAAACATTACTGCGTTAGCTCATAAAACGTCTCCTATACTGTACAAACAGTGTACTCGTGGTTTTTACAGAGCATGCTATATTATTTCTGCTTTCATAGGAACTGAGTAATACAAAAACTTTATAATTTTCATTTCTTTTGCCTAAAATAAAACACTGTCTATTACACATTTAATTTTTAATTTTTGTAAACAAACAATTAATTAATTTCTGAACTAACTCTAATATAGAAAGTTGATTTAAGATGAGTAATATATAATATTTGAAACAAATTAGAGATAAGCAAATTATGATATGGTTTTTAATGCTAATTAGTAACTGTTACAGTCTTGATTATAGGTATTGTGTCAAAGTGCTATTAGTAGTAAATTTGATAGGAAATTTAGTTCAAAGTTGATGACTTTGAGAGTTTATTTTCAGGCAGCTGGTATATTTGTATTAGTTATAATATATTCTTAAAGTTAATTTATACAATACATCTCTAGATTACTAATTAAATTGTTTTCTTGCATATTTCTGCCCATTCTGCTCTCTAAAAGTAACTTCTTTAATTTAAAGTATTTAAAATTTCTAATTATTTTTCCTAGATTTGATAGTGCTATATTTAGGTTATAATTATCATTATAATTAGCTTCAAATGTTCCCAATATTAGGTAAGGATAAAAATAGATAGAAGTTAGGAATAGAGAGATTAAAAATATTAGTTTTATATTGTAAGTATTAACACAAGAATGATATAGAATAGGAGGTTCATAGGTAATTTGTGCTTTGAATGCTCTAAGATTCATAGACTTTTTTAGAACATTAAATATAGATTCAATGAATGAACGATCTTTTGCATAATAAAACTATGTCTTCTATATCTAACAAATGATTTTCATTTTTTCTGTATTTCCTGTAAATAAAGGTAATTCATGAGAATATAAGTTATTAAATTAATCTTTGGATATATCTTCTGGTCAGTAACTCATAAAGCTTTTAGTCTCCTTTTCTCTAAGGCTTGCTATATACTAATTTTGCTGCCCTCATTCTTTATGTACCTTATAAAAAGTATCAAGTATACCAAATATACTTTGATGTACATCCCTTCATTGTTGAGTACATGATTTAAAATCAAAATACTATATAACTTACACCTAGTCTTTGTAAATTTTTTATTATTTCTCTTCTCCATTCTTTCCTTATCCTAAATTTGCATTTTATAGATATTTACCATTATTTTACTAAATATGATAACCCATAAATTATTATAAATAAATAAGTTTATCATGCGACTATTGCAACAGTTAGGTAGATTGCTTCCTTTACATTTTGGTGATTTTATAGTACATTAACTCGAAATATTATATTCAAAGATATGTCAATATTATCAATAGTAACAGCACCTGATGAAAGATTGAAACAGAGATCTCAGCCTGTTTTAGAGGTTACCAGTCAAACACAAAAATTTATGGATGATATGCTTAAGACTATGTATCATCACAATGGAGCTGGTCTTGCTGCTGTACAAGTTGGAGTATTAAAGCGTATCCTAGTAATTGATATAAACGATCATGATGATATAGAAAGACCAAAAGATTTTTATCCGCTTTTTATAGTGAATCCTGAAATAATAGAAAAGTCAGAAGAATTAGTTACTGCTAAAGAAGGATGCATTTCATTGCCTGAACAATATTTTGAGATAATAAGACCAGACTCTATAAAAATCAGATATTTAGATTACCATAATAAGTTGCAAGAACTTGAAGCAAGTGATTGGTTAGCAAGAGTCATTCAGCATGAATATGATCATTTGGAAGGTAGGCTTATAATCGATTATTTAAGCAATCTCAAACGAGATGTAGCCTTTCGTAAGCTCAAGAAACTTAAAAATAATATAGTATGAAAATAATCTTTATGGGTACACCAGAATTTGCTGTTCCTGCTCTTAAAAATCTTATAAATTCTCATCATCAAGTTGTCGCTGTTTTTACTCAAATGCCTAAAGCTAAAGGTAGAGGACTTATTGAAGCTCAATCTCCAGTACATCAATTAGCGCTTAAACATCGAATATCTGTTTATATTCCTTCTACTCTTCGTGATGATGAAATAATAAATTTAATTAATAGAATTAATGCTGATATAATAGTTGTTACTGCATATGGTTTTATCATACCAAAAAGTATTTTAGAAGCAAAGAGATATGGTTGTCTTAATATTCATCCATCTGATTTGCCACGTCATAGAGGTGCTGCACCATTACAACGTACTATTATTGAAGGTGATCGAAAAAGTAGTGTGTGTATTATGCGTATGGATGTGGGACTTGATACAGGTGATATATTGATGAAAGAGGAATTTGATTTAGAGGAAAGAATAACACTACAAGAGTTACATGATAAATGTGCTAATTTAGGAGCGGAGTTATTAATTAAAACACTTGCAAATATCGATAATATAGTACCAATAAAGCAGTCTAATAAAGGCGTTACTTATGCTCATAAGCTAACTAAGGAAGAAGGAAAAATTAATTGGTATGAATCAGCTTATAAGATAGATTGTAAAATAAGGGGTATGAACCCTTGGCCAGGTATATATTTTAATTATAATAATAAGATAATTAAAATTCTTGAAGCAGAATATTTTGACAAATCTCATGATTTTACTCCAGGTATCGTTATTAGTGATAAGTTAGAAATAGCTTGTGGGAGTGGCATACTACAGGTAAAAAAACTTCAGCAAGAAAGTAAAAAAGCTTTAGATGTAGAGGAATTTTTACGTGGTACAAATATTTTAACAGGAGTAGTATTAAAGTAATGGTAAAAATAAAGATTTTTAGAATATTCAGAGCGTAAGGTATACTATAAACCTGAAAAAAGTCGGCTAAGTCTTTTCTTAAGAGCAGTTAAAATAATTTATAAAAAATAAAATTAAAATTATTTGAAATTAGTGTTTGACAAGTTTTAAAAATATAGATATAAAGTCATCACGCAAGGTTTAAGAAAACTTTGTAGCTGTTTAAAAAGTTGATAAAGCTAAAAACTAAATACACCGCGATAATAAAAATTTATATCGTGAGTTTAGATACTGACAGAGTGATTGTAAAATTAATTCTGTATGCATTGTGTAATCTCAAGTTAAAGGCATAAGTAAATATAATAAGAGCATTTGGTGGATGCCTTGGCACTAGAAGGCGATGAAGGACGTAATACGCTGCGATAAGCTTCGGGGAGTTGCGAATGAACTTTGATCCGAAGATTTCCGAATGGGGAAACCTACCTAATTTTTAGGTATCATATAGTGAATAAATAGCTACATGAGGCGAACCCAGCGAACTGAAATATCTAAGTAGCTGGAGGAAAGGACATCAACCGAGACTCCGTTAGTAGTGACGAGCGAACGCGGACCAGGCCAGTAACTTCAAAAAAATAACTAAAATAACAGTGGAAAGGTTAACCATAGAGGGTGATAGTCCCGTATAGGTAAAAAGTTTGAAGTTCTTGAGTAAGGCGGGACACGTGAAATCCTGTCTGAATATAGGGGGACCACCCTCTAAGCCTAAGTACTCTCTAGTGACCGATAGTGAACAAGTACCGTGAGGGAAAGGTGAAAAGTACCCCGACAAGGGGAGTGAAATAGTACCTGAAACCAAATGCTTACAAGCAGTCGGAGCAGACATATTTATATGTTTTGTGACGGCGTACCTTTTGTATAATGGGTCAGCGACTTAGTTTATCTAGCAAGCTTAAGCCGTTAGGTGTAGGCGTAGCGAAAGCAAGTCTGAATAGGGCGTGTTAGTTAGATGAATTAGACCCGAAACCGGGTGATCTAGCCATGGCCAGGTTGAAAGTGGAGTAAAATCCGCTGAAGGACCGAACCCACTACTGTTGAAAAAGTAGGGGATGAGCTGTGGTTAGGGGTGAAAGGCCAATCAAACTCGGATATAGCTGGTTCTCCGCGAAATCTATTTAGGTAGAGCGTTATAGCGATTACCGTCGAAGGTAGAGCACTGAATGAGCTAGGGGGTCCCACAGACTTACCAAACTCAATCAAACTCCGAATGTCGACGAGTACAGCATAGCAGACAGACTATGGGTGCTAAGGTCCATAGTCGAGAGGGAAAAAGCCCAGACCGCCATCTAAGGTCCCTAAATCATGACTAAGTGTTAAAGGATGTGAGAAGACCAAAACAACTAGGATGTTGGCTTAGAAGCAGCCATCATTTAAAGAAAGCGTAATAGCTCACTAGTCTAAGTAAGTTTTCTTGCGCCAACAATGTAACGGGGCTCAAGTCATGTACCGAAGATGCGGATTCATGTGTTTTGCGTGAGTGGTAGCGGAGCGTTCCGTAAGCCTGCGAAGGTGAACTGTAAGGTTTGCTGGAGGTATCGGAAGTGAGAATGCTGACATAAGTAGCGATAAAGAATGTGAGAAACATTCTCGCCGAAAGTCCAAGGGTTCTTGCGTAAAGTTAATCTGCGCAAGGTTAGTCGGCCCCTAAGGTGAGGCTGAAAGGCGTAATCGATGGGAATCAGGTTAATATTCCTGAACCTGAGGGATGTGACGAAAATAGTAAATTGTACAAGCTTATTGGATTGATTGTGCAGTGGATATTTTCCAGGAAATAACACCTTCGTTATAGACCGTACCCGAAACCGACACAGGTGGACAGGTAGAGTATACCAAGGCGCTTGAGAGAACGATGCTGAAGGAACTAGGCAAATTGCATCTGTAACTTCGGAAGAAAGATGACCTGCATGTGGGCAACCATAGGCAGGTGGCACAAGCTAGGGGGTAGCGACTGTTTATTAAAAACACAGGGCTCTGCAAAGTCAATAGACGACGTATAGGGTCTGACGCCTGCCCAGTGCTGGAAGATTAAAAGGAGGGGTGCAAGCTCTGAATTGAAGTCCCAGTGAACGGCGGCCGTAACTATGACGGTCCTAAGGTAGCGAAATTCCTTGTCGGGTAAGTTCCGACCCGCACGAATGGCGTAACGATTTCCCCACTGTCTCCAGTATCGACTCAGCGAAATTGAATTCTCCGTGAAGATGCGGAGTTCCCGCGGTCAGACGGAAAGACCCCGTGAACCTTTACTATAGCTTTGCACTGGTGTTAGGAATCAGATGTGCAGGATAGGTGGGAGACTACGAAGCAAAGGCGCTAGCCTTTGTGGAGTCACCCTTGAGATACCACCCTTCTGGTTCTTGGCATCTAACCGAGATCCTTGAATCAGGGTCCGAGACAATGCATGGTGGGTAGTTTGACTGGGGCGGTCGCCTCCCAAAGAGTAACGGAGGCGCGCGATGGTTAGCTCAGGTTGGTCGGAAATCAACTTTTAGAGTGCAATGGCATAAGCTAGCCTGACTGTGAGTCTGACAAGACGAACAGAGACGAAAGTCGGTCATAGTGATCCGGTGGTCCCGAGTGGAAGGGCCATCGCTCAACGAATAAAAGGTACTCCGGGGATAACAGGCTGATGATTTCCAAGCGTCCATAGCGACGAAATCGTTTGGCACCTCGATGTCGGCTCATCACATCCTGGGGCTGAAGAAGGTCCCAAGGGTTCGGCTGTTCGCCGATTAAAGTGGTACGTGAGCTGGGTTTAGAACGTCGTGAGACAGTTCGGTCCCTATCTGCCGTGGGTGTAGGAAGTTTGAGAGGATCTGCCTTTAGTACGAGAGGACCGAGGTGGACGTACCCCTGGTGGACCAGTTGTCGTGCCAACGGCACAGCTGGGTAGCTAAGTACGGAAGGGATAACCGCTGAATGCATCTAAGCAGGAAACCCACCTCAAAACTAGACTTCCCCATTAGAGCCGTGGAAGACCACCACGTTGATAGGTCAGGTGTGGAAGCGTGGTAACACGTGTAGCTAACTGATACTAATAGCTCGATTGGTTTACTTTGCTGTGAGATTACATGTGCATATAGTGTTAATTATATAATCAAATGTAGCATCAATTCATAAAAGTTAAGTTAGCTTTATCAACTAACAATAGTTAAATTAATACAAACATACTCAAAAAAGTTTGTATTGTTAGCTTGGTGGTTATAGCATGAGTGAAACACACGATCCCATCCCGAACTCGAATGTGAAACCTCATAGCGCCAATGGTACTATGTCATAAGGCATGGGAGAGTAGGTCACTGCCAAGCTTGCAATACAAATTTTTTATTTTTATTACCTGCTTTTATCTTTTTTAATGTTAAAGCCTTGCATCATTTTAGTATTTATCTATTTTTCTAATAAGTAAAGATTATAATATAAAGATATAAAAATTTGCAAATTAGGTTTATGCTTAAGGTAGGATCATATTTTTATTTTAAGCTTATTGTTTTTTGAACGAACTATAAATCCTGGTAAAACATATCCTTATTTACAGGTGGTTGCTAAATGGTTAGAAGTTTATGATCATTATTTTGAAAAAAAATGGTTGTGATGTGCTTATTGAAGGTTTAACTCATTTTAAAGAGTTTTGAAGGTGGTATATAGAAAGTTATTACCTAGTAATGTAGCTTGCAGCATAATAGAAGAAAAAAGCTTTAGGGCTTTAATATGTTTATAAGCTCTGCATATGATAGCTAATTTAGTAGTTATAAGGCGGTATCTAACTTATACATTGTAATTATGTGGTGCCTTTCTAGCGTAATAAATAACTTTTTGACCCTAAGGAATGCTAATAATCTTAACTATTTACTGCTTTAGCAACTATTATTAAACTTATCTAGTTGCCTTGTTTTTGTTGTATATTACATCATACTATTTTCTATTTTTATATAGTGCAAAACAAAATGATTAAAAGCTAAAAAGCTAATCAAGCAAGTGTTATTAATATCAACTTAAGTTCTTTTTTTTAGCTTTTAATTGCTTTTCTTTCTCTTCATTGATGTAAGACTCAGAGATTAAAATTTGTTCTTCTTTATTTTTTATGCTAATTCTTAAAACTTAGCTTATATGTTATGAGGTAGTATAAAACATTATTTAAGAGGATTAAGCTATAGGGGTAATTAAAGTAATTCAAAAATATATAATTGTTGGTTGAAATAATTATATAGTAAATTTTTAAGAAAAAATTTACTATTTCTAATTCTTGACGTTTAATAAGCTCATTTAATTTTTTATTATTAGCATAAACTAGCTTAATTAGTGTTCAGCATTAAGTAAATAATTCCCCTTAATTAAGTTTTTTAGTAATATTTGTTTTCTAAAAGCTTCTACCATAATTAACGATTAAAGAGATTAAAGCTATTTAAATGAATGTAACAATCTACATTAAATAGCTTTAGTCTGTTTTATATCATCAAATAATTCTACACTTATTTATAATTATTACGCTATTGAGATAGTTCTAATAAGGTTTTATTATGTAATAAATAATGACTCATTGTTAAGTTTTGCTAGACAGTAAATATAAACCTTAAAGCTTCAAACTGCTTAGCAAATTTTATTAGACATTAATTTAATGTTAATAATTTCCTAAAGCAGCTATACTGATTGTTCCTATGCTATAGCAAAAATTATAGTTCCTATTTAAGTTACTTACTGCTTTTTCTTTAATTTTACGTAAGTAACTTAAATAATGAGAATCTTACTACATTTATTACTTAGATCTGCTCGAAAAGATTTTAGAGTGTTAATTATTACTTTCTCTAAGTATACATGTAAGCGTACTGAGATTTTTATTCTTACAGCTTTACGTAAATTCTTTTAGGAAGTTAAAGAGTGGTACCCGCGGCCGGACTTGAACCGGCAAGAGCTTACGCTCCACGGATTTTAAGTCCGTTATGTCTACCATTCCATCACGCGGGCAGTTGTGGATATTAGAGTTGCACTTGCTAAACGGGTAGACTAATAAAAAAAATGTAAAAAGGCAAGTACTTTTATTATGTTCTGCATAGGAAATTTAAATTATTTATATTTTAAGGTATTTTTATGCGCAAATTAATAAAATAGGGGGAAGATACTAAAAAAATATTATAATTGTTAGTGCTAAATAATTAAAAATAAATAAATGTATATTTTCTGCATAGAGTCCCTAAATAATATAGGAAAGTTGAAGCATAAGTATGCTTTTGCTATTAATTTCTTAGATAATTAACTTAAATAGTGACAAAATAGTAGTAATATGCTAAATTAGCTTTAGAAAGTGATACTTTCTCTTGCATGTTATTGACAAGTACCGCAAGGTAGGATAGTTTTGCATAATGAATTTTTATCAGTTCTTGTATAAGTAAGGTTTAAATTTAAACTTTAATCAATTATAAGTATTGGTTAAATTCAATAAGTAATTTCTATCTAATAAAGGTTTTTATGGCTACAAATATAGTAGGTAAAGTTAAGTGGTATAATGCGACAAAGAATTTTGGATTTATTGAACAAGAAAATGGCGGTAAGGATGTGTTTGTACACAAATCCGCTGTAGAAGCAGCAGGTCTCCAGAGCCTGGATGAAGGACAAGGTGTAGTTTTTGACCTTGAAGAGAATAAAGGTAAAGTTTTTGCTGTTAACCTTAGAATTAAATAATTATATTTTAAATACTAAAAACAGCTATCCAAGGTTTTTTATAATTTAGGAATTCTTAGTCGTCTTTATCAAAATAGTAAATATTTTGTTTTTGTCTTATAATAACCGATATAATTTAAAGTATAATAAATTTTTTCTTGTTAAAGAGGATGAAAATACTCTATGATGGTATCATCATTAGTTCTAGCTTGAATTAGATTCTAAAATAGCTTCATTGTTCATTATGGTTTTATGTATTTAATTAGTGTTTTGTAGCAGTTATGCATATTTTTTGAATCAGAATAATTATATAAGTTGTTATTTTTTGCTGTAACTTATTTTTATACAATCAGTAATGTGCATATTTTGACTTAAAACTATATTGGATTATCATATAATGAAAAACTTTAATTTATCTGAAGAATTAATTATTGCTCTTGAGAAGATGAATATAACTGAGCCGACCGAAATACAAAAGCAATCAATTCCGGTCGCAATGGCAGGTTCTGATATACTCGCTTCTAGCCAGACAGGTTCGGGAAAAACTCTTGCTTATTTATTGCCGGCCATTAATTCATTTATTAAAAATAAAACTACTACTTTGATCCTTGTTCCGACAAGAGAACTTGCAACACAAATATATAGTACTTTAAACAAAGTAACTATATCTTACAAAATTAATAGTATAATTTTAATAGGCGGTGAACCAATGCCTAAACAATTTGTGCAATTAAAAAAGAAGAATCCAAAAGTGATTATTGGTACTCCAGGGCGTATTATTGATCATTTAACCCGAGGCAGTTTAAAAATTGATCATATAGGTATAACGGTACTTGATGAAATGGATAGAATGCTTGATATGGGGATGAAAGAACAGTTAGAAGAAATCAACAAATTTTTGCCAGAAAAGAGGCAGGTTTTAATGTTTTCTGCTACTATGCCAAAACATATTATTGCTCTTTCTCAGAAATATCTAAATAATCCAGTACGTATTACAGTTGGTGCTGCTAATAAGGCAGCTATAGAAATAAAACAGGAATCGGTACATATTTCTGATAAAGAAAAATTTAGTGAATTAACTAAACAGCTTAATAATAGAGAAGGATCAGTAATTATTTTTGTAAAAACTAAACGATCTGCAGATCAATTAGCTAAAATGTTGAGATATGAAAATCATGAAGCGGAAGCTATACATGGTGATTTAAGTCAACGTCAACGTGAAAGAGTAATTTCATCATTCCGTAAGTCAAACCATAGGATAATGGTAGCAACTGATGTAGCTGCTCGTGGACTTGATATTCCTCATACAAAGCATGTTATTAATTATGATTTACCAATGTGTCCTGAAGATTATTTACACAGAATAGGTAGAACAGGTAGAGCAGGTGCAACCGGTCATGCATTATCTTTTATTTCTCCTGATGATGTTATAAAATGGCGTGCGATTAATCATCTAGTAAATCAAGGAGAATCTACACCACGTAGTGAGTTTAGAAATGTAAAAAATAATCGTAGAAGATTTGGTAATAATAGAAGAGCTGATAGTACTAATAAGAAGTTTAATTCTTTTGATAATAACCGTAAAAGAAATTTTGACGGTAGCAGTTACAGTAATAAAAAAAGTAAAGTATCGTACGTATAGCTTGGTGTCGTTACCGTGAAAGTAGAGCATTGTTACATTGTTAAAAAAACTAGTGAAATATTATACTATGGTCAGGCCATAGTATTTTAAAAAGTGATCTATGATAATCTACTTTGATAGATTTATGACAAGTCAGTTTTTCTGGACTTGCAACAAGGTTCTATTTTCATGTTGGTAACATCGCGTGATTTGAAGAAGTGTGTGCGCGCACGATGTATGAAGTCTAAAAAAATAAAACAAAGGGGGAAAATTCATCACTTTTAATTTTTTACGATTTAAATCTATATTTAATATTTTATTCATATTAATAATTTCTTTTCCCGGCGGTTTAATTTATTTGCTTACCGGTTCAACTCTGTCTTTTTGGCTTCGAGAATCTAGTGTTGATAAAATTACTATCGGACTGTTTAGCTTAGTTAATTTTATTCGTATATTTAAATTTTTGTGGGGGCCTTTACTTGAAAAAGTAAGTTTTGTACTTTCAAGTAAGCAAGGATATAAATATTGTTTAATCCTTTCTTTAATCAGTTGCATTTTTTGTGTATATGTTTTAACAAGTTTTAATCCTAATAATAATTTTATATCGTTTGCTTTGTGCTTAGTAGCTTTAGCATTTTTTTCTTCAATTTATGATATATTATTACAATCTTCACAAATGCTATTCGTTACGAATAGAAATTGGGGTATAAGTGAAGCAGCATGTACTACAGGTTTTAGAATAGGTATACTTATTGCTAGCTCTGGTGCACTTTATTTATCGACCATTATATCTTGGCAAAATGTTTATAGGGCTATGGCAATTTTATGTTTGCCATCTTTATTTTTAATTATAATCTATCCGTTTAAATTTAAAGATAAAGTTATTGTTAATAGTTTTGATAGATTTTGGCATGCTTTCTATGACTTTATTAAAAAACCTAAATGGCTAATAATTGTCAGCTTTATGCTTCTATATCGTTTTCAGGATAATTTTCTTTCAGTAATGCCGAATATGTTTTATCTAGATATAGGCTACACTAAAAAGGATTTAGCTTTTGGTTATAAAGCTTTTGGTATGTGTGCTGCTATTTTAGGCGGTTTTGCAGGTGGTTTTTTATGTAGAAAATATGAATATTTATATCTGTTTAAAAGGGTATTAATATATCATGCTTTATCAAGTTTATCATTCCTATTTCTTTATTTTTATAACCAAGATCTAATTAGCTTATATATAGCTGTATTTTCTCAAGAGTTTACGAAAGGGTTAACTATGTCTCCATTTTTTGCTTACCAATTAAAATGCTGTAGCTCTCAATATTGTATAACTCAGATTGCCTTAATTACCTCTATTGCTCATGTTGGTACTATATTATTTGGTAGTATTTCAGGTTATGCTGCTACTTATTTAGGTTGGATTTACTTTTTTATAGCTGCTGGGTTTTGCTTTATTCCTGCTTATAATTTGATAAAATATTTACCTAAATTATAATATACTCGATGAATTTTAAAGATTGGCTATGTTGTTTTGAGCTCCAATGCTCGCATATTAATATGTGTGTCCAATTCTCAGGTTGTAAACACCTTGCTCTTTCTATTGCTTTTTGCTATACTATTCATTTATTAGGAATTTAATCATAAAGATGTTGTCAGAATCTAGCTATTTACTTACAATTGTTAACAAATTTATTATTTAGTTTATATTTATGTTTATTCAAACTGAAGATACACCAAATCCAGATGCAATAAAATTTTTTCCTGGGCAAGAAATAAGTAGTGGTCAACCTATATTTTTTAGTGAGCTTGCTGAAGTTAAAGGCAAAAGTAAGCTTGCGGAATCACTATTTAATGTTAATAACGTAAAATCAATATTTTTCGGTAGCGATTTTATTACGGTAACTAAGAAAATTGAAGGTAATTGGCAAGTGATAAAACCAGAGATTTTAATGATTATTATTGATTATTTTGCCGCAGGATTGCCAGTATTTGAAGAAAATAGTTTATCAAGTGCTATTATAAAATCTAATAGTGAGGAGCTTTCAGAAATTGAGAAGCAAATCATAGAAATTATTGAAACTAGAGTACGTCCGTCTGTTGCTCAAGATGGTGGTGATATAATATATAAAGGTTTTGAAAATGGCACAGTTAAATTAGCTCTACGTGGTGCTTGTTTAGGATGTCCTAGTTCTACAATTACCTTAAAAAATGGAATTGAGTCAATGCTTAAACATTTTGTTCCAGAAGTTCAAGAAGTTGAGGCTATTGAAGAATATTTTGACCTTTAGTAACAATTATCAATTATTATAAAAATCCTATTGTATCTTTTAAAGAATCTAGATATGGCTAAGATTAGTTCTACCGCTTGTTATGATGTCGCAACTATTTAGAGAGAAAGATACTGCTGCTTACTTTATTGATTCAACTAAACTATCTATATACTACACAAAACTTACAAGTAATAATTAAATATTTGGTAATCTTGTTAAAATAGCAATAAGCAGTTATAGGGAATCTATAGAGTATTCATTACATCTTGTAATTAATCATAAAGAAATAATTATGACAATTAAATTACTAAAGCTAATAGTACTAATTTATCAACAATAGGTGATATAATAACTGAATTACAAAACAAAATCTTTGATGATAAAAGATATATATCCAAAGATTAATTTAATCTCATTTCTTTCTTAAAAAAGCTGGTATATCATGAATATCAGATTCTTTAATATCTTGATCTTGCGCACTAATAACAATATTTTTGCGCTCTAAAACCTGATTATTTGAAGTTCGCAGCGAACTCCATATTTTTCCTAAAAATGATGATTTAGGTGTTTCTTCTTCAGGTTTATTGTTATATGTATTTACATTTAATTTTATTTCATCTTTATTTGCAGTAGTATCTTGATTTATTAAAGAATCAGTAATTTCAACATTTTCAGTACTATAGCTATTAAAATTTGGAATTTCATCTATCTGAATAGGTTGTAGTGTAGCTTCACTTTCTTCAGGGAGTAGAGTAGTTTCAGCCAATGCAGGTTTATATAGCGGTATTTTATCAGCATCAATACCAGTAGCAACTACTGATACTCTAATCATGCCTTTTAGTTCTGGATTAAATGTTGAACCAAAAATAATATTAGCATCAGGGTTATTTACTTCTTCTCTAATTCGATTGGCAGCACTATCAACTTCAAATAAAGTCATATCAGGTCCGCCTGTAATATTAATTAATACTCCTTTTGCTCCACACATTGAGCTATGATCAAGTAAAGGATTTGAAATTGCAGATTCTGCTGCTTTAATTGCTCTATCTTCAGCACTAGCTTCACCTGTACCCATCATTGCTTTACCCATTTCACTCATGACAGCTTTAATATCAGCAAAGTCGAGATTAATAAGTCCCGGCATAATCATTAAATCTGTTACGCCTCGGACTCCTGCATGTAGTACATCATCTGCCATTTTAAATGCATCAGCAAAAGTAGTCTGTTCATTAGCAATACGAAACAGATTTTGGTTTGGTATTACAATTAAAGTATCAACATATTGCTGTAATTCAATAAGCCCTTTATCAGCAGTTTTCATACGATGTCCGCCTTCAAAGTGGAATGGCTTTGTGACTACTCCAACTGTAAGAATACCAAGTTCTTTGGCAATGCGTGCGATAACAGGTGATGCTCCAGTACCTGTGCCTCCTCCTAGACCTGCTGTAATAAATACCATATTACTATTTTCTAGGTGACCATGAATTTCGTTTTCTGATTCTTGTGCAGCTAAAGATCCAATTTCAGGAGATGCACCTGCACCAAGCCCTCTAGTTGTAGCAATGCCTAATTGGATTTTATTTTCACAAAGAGAATGTTCCAGTGATTGTGCATCAGTATTAGCAACTACGAAATTAGCACCTTGTAGTTTAGCACCGATCATATTATTTACTGCATTACTTCCTGCGCCTCCAACACCGAAAACTGTAATGAGAGGCTTTAGTACTATATTTTCAGGAGCTTTTATATTTAAAACCATAATAATCTTTTATTTAATATAATCATTTATGCTTTAAGTATAATAAAAGATTTAGAAATTTCCATACTATTTTATGAAAAATGTAGATTAATATTCTCTTGTAGAAGTGGTACTCCATTATTGTGGTATGCTTTAATTAGTGCTTTATCATTAGTCACCATAGCAAGATCTTCATGTATTGCAGTTAACAAATAAATTATTAAGATTATTAGCTCTAGCAACTTGTATAAACTTCATACATAGTGAAGTTATAATTTGATATGTCAGTAGGTAAAGAATTTAAAGAAAAAACATGAAATAGTTAATGAGCAATCAGCTATTTAAGGTTTAAAGCGTATCTTTTACCTTCATTAATTAACTCTTTAATAGAATATAGTGCTAGTTTTTTACCTTTGCTAGAATAAATTATTTTTTCTACTCTAGGTTTTTTTTGTAATACAGGTATAAACATTGCAACAGGCGTATTAATGTTTACAGATAACAACTTTCCACTATCTTATACACGTTGTATAATGTTTAAAAAATGAATTTCTGCTTCAAATAAATTAATTTGATTGGACTAAAGTTATTTCACATATTTAATTTAAATAGACTTGTACTATTCTATTTTCTTCTTAATATTGTCTTACCATTTTGTTAGATACTACTATTTTATCGAATTCTTCTTCTGATAAAAGATTTAACTTTTTTGCTGCTTCTTTTAAGGTTATACCATATTTATGTGCTTCTTTAGCAATTTTTGCAGCATTATCATAGCCGATATGCGGGTTAAGGCTAGTTACTAGCATCAGTGATTTGTCACGTAAATCATTAATGCATGCTATATTAGGCTCTAATCCTTGGATACAGTGAGTAACAAAGCTATTTATAGCATCAGATAATAACTCAATTGATTGCAGAATATTATATATTATTACAGGTTTAAAGACATTAAGCTCAAGATGTCCATTTGAACCAGCAATAGTAACTGTAACATGATTCCCCATTACCTGTGTGCATACCATTGTTAAAGCTTCAACTTGTGTAGGATTTACTTTGCCAGGCATAATTGAAGAGCCAGGTTCATTTTCAGGTAGATGTAATTCACCAAGACCACACCTTGGACCGGAACCTAATAACCTTATATCATTTGCTATTTTCATTAAGCTAACAGCTATAGTGTTAAGTGTTCCTGAAAATTCTACTAATGCATCATGAGCAGCCAAGGCTTCAAATTTATTAGGAGCTGTTTTAAATGGTTGCTTTGTAAATTCTGCTACTTTCTGAGCAAATTTTATATCAAAACCAACTCTTGAATTAATACCTGTACCGACTGCTGTCCCTCCTTGTGCAAGTAAGTAAACTTTTTTTAGTGCATCTTCTATGCGTTCCAAAGCATATTCTATTTGTGTAATATATCCAGAAAATTCTTGCTTAAGAGTAAGGGGTGTAGCATCTTGCAAATGAGTACGCCCTATTTTTATGATTTTATCCCAGTCTTTTGATTTATCTTGCATAGTCTTAAGTAAATTATTTAAAGCTGGGATTAGCTGTTCTTTAGTTGCAAGTACTGTTGCTATGTGCATACTAGTTGGAAAAGAATCATTAGAAGATTGCCCCTTATTGACATGATCGTTTGGGTGTACAGGATATTTCCCACCTTTTTTACCTGTTAATTTCTCATTAGCTATAGAAGCAATTACCTCATTCATATTCATATTTGTTTGAGTTCCTGAACCTGTTTGCCATACTACTAGTGGAAAATTATCATTAAACTCGCCATTTAAAATTCTATCTGCGGCTTGTTCTATATTTTTAGCTATTTCAGGTTCTAGATCACCAAATTCATAATTAACCTTTGCAGCACATTTTTTTAAAATAGCAAGGGCGCGGATTAAAATTATAGGCATTTGTTGCTTGCCTATTTTAAAATTTTTTAAAGATCTTTGAGTTTGTGCTCCCCAATAAAATTTTTCTTCTATTTGAATTTCTCCAAAAGAGTCACTTTCAGTTCTGTAATTTTTCATAAGTTATTAAGTTATTATGAGTTATTATATAATTATTTTTTATAAGATAATCATTATAATGTAATACTGTATTTAAATCTGATTGCTCAGATAATTAAGAGACACTATAACATAAGTTTTCTTTTAATAAGGAAACTTTCTAGATTCTTGGCAATAAGTGCTAACGTGCTTTCTATCATAAGATTCCAATTAAGACTATAAAATTTTTGCTTAGTTTATATTCAAAAGGTTCAATGTAATCAGAATATTACTGCTTCACTTTGATGTATGTTAAGTATTATATTACTCATTTATTACATTTTTAGAATTATTGATCACTTTATTAAAACAGTTATTTAATACAGTTTTTATAACTTCTTATTTTGCGAATTCATTTATTAAGCATGTCTAATTGTTCTTTAAAATTCTCAATAATTTGTTTATTCACTGCTCTTTTCATAATTTCTCCTTCAGAATTAATTGATATTATAGTTATAATTTACAATCTATATTGTTTGTTTAAGTATGGTTCAATATTTTATTTATTAAAAATATTTTTAGACATAGTACCTAATGTAGTAAGTAAAAAATTATAGAAGCAGCATTTGATACATTCAGGCTTTCTACTCTCTGAGAAATAGGGATTTTGGCCAAATAATCACATGTTTTTCCGACTAATCTTCTCATACCTTTATCTTCTGAACCAAATACTAATGCCATTTTATTAAAAATTAATTTATTAGTAAAACAGTCATTTGCAGAGCTCGTTAGTCCTATAATCCAAAAGCCATGTTTTTTAAGATATTGCATACATGAGCGTAGGTTAGTAACCTTAACAATTGTTATTACTTCTAAAGTGCCACAAGCAGCTTTAGCAATGGTGCCGTTTTCATTCGGAGCATTATTTAGTGGTAATATAATAGCATTAATATTAAAGGCCGCTGCACTGCGAATAATAGCGCCGATATTTTGTGGATCTGTTATTTGATCAAGAATCACAATTTTGCATTTAGGATTTTCTATATCAATATCCTCTATATTATAAGAAAAAATTTGCTTAACTTTTGCAGCTATTCCTTGATGTGTTTGATTTTCAAGTAATTTGGATAAAATATTGTTATTAACAATTTTATAAGATCTAGTACTTATTAATTTTTTGTTTGTGTCAAAAACTTCCTGAGTACATAAAATATTTTTAATTTGACGTTTTGGATTATTAAGTGCTGAGAATACAGGATGTTTTCCATAAATATAATAACAATTTTTAGAATCAAGTTTCTTGTTTTGCATGTTATTGAAAACCGTCGGTAATTTGTTCTTGACAGAAACTACTATTTATTATACAAAGTTACAACTAAATAAATGTGCAAGCTGCTATTTGTTTATTTGATGATTCGGCGAGAAGTTCTATTAAGTCCTATACTAATTTATATTGCACTTTGCAGTGAATTCGTCTATTTAATACAGTAAGTTCTTGAGGAGGGATGGCCGAGTGGTCAATGGCAGCAGACTGTAAATCTGCCCGCGTAAGCGTTCGAAGGTTCAAATCCTTCTCCCTCCACCACTTAAATGGTTTGGGGAAGCGTATCATTTTATTTTATAAGGACTTTCATGTGTATATGTTGAGTTTTATTAAAGTAAAACACAATACTGTATATTTGATAAGTCTAAGATGGAATTGGTATTAATGCGGGTGTAGCTCAATGGTAGAGTTCCAGCCTTCCAAGCTGGCTGTGTGGGTTCGATCCCCATCACCCGCTCCAGAGAAAGTGGTAACAAATAAATTTAGCAAAAAATGCACTTTCAAAAATTAATTTGTATTAAATCTAAAAATTGTGAGAGAGTAATAAAATATGGCAAAAGAGAAGTTTGAGAGGGACTTACCCCACTGTAATATAGGCACCATTGGACACGTAGATCATGGTAAAACATCTTTAACTGCAGCAATAACTAAAGTGCTGGCAAAAGAAGGTGGTGCGAAAGAAAAGAAATATGATGAGATAGATGGAGCTCCTGAAGAAAAAGAAAGAGGGATAACTATTTCTACTGCACATGTAGAATATAAAACTAAGAAAAGACACTATGCGCACGTAGATTGTCCAGGGCATGCAGACTATGTAAAGAATATGATTACTGGTGCTGCTCAGATGGATGGTGCAATATTAGTAGTTTCTGCTGCTGATGGTCCTATGCCTCAAACAAGAGAACATATATTACTAGCAAAGCAAGTCGGTGTGCCTGCAATGGTAGTGTTTTTAAATAAAGTAGATATGGTTGATGATCCTGATCTATTAGAATTAGTAGAGATGGAAGTAAGAGAACTACTATCAAAATATGGTTTTCCAGGTGATGATGTACCTATTATTAAGGGTTCTGCTCTTCAAGCTTTAGAGGGGAAACCTGAAGGTGAAGAAGCTATTCATAAATTAATGGATGCAGTAGATAGCTATATACCACAGCCTGTAAGAGCTACCGATAAGGCTTTCTTAATGCCTATAGAAGATGTCTTCTCTATTTCAGGAAGAGGTACCGTTGTAACTGGTAGAATCGAATCTGGAGTAATTAAGGTAGGTGAAGAAATTGCCATAGTTGGTCTAAAAGACACTCAGAAAACCACTTGTACAGGAGTGGAGATGTTTAGAAAGTTACTTGATGAAGGGCAAGCTGGGGATAATGTTGGTATATTGCTGCGTGGTACAAAGAGAGAAGAAGTTGAAAGAGGTCAAGTTCTTGCAAAGCCTGGTAGTATAACTCCACATGATGAATTTGAAGCTGAAGTGTATGTGCTTAGTAAGGAAGAAGGTGGGCGTCATACTCCATTTACTAACAACTATCGTCCACAATTCTATGTCAGAACAACTGATGTTACTGGTACGATAGAATTACCAGCTGATAAGCAGATGGTTATGCCTGGAGATAATGCTAATTTTAAGGTTAAGTTAATTGCTCCAATTGCTATGCAGGAAGGGTTAAAGTTTTCTATACGTGAAGGTGGTAGAACAGTTGGTGCTGGTGTAGTAACTAAAGTAATTAATTAATTGATTTTATAAATACCTATTATTAAAAAATAATAGGTATTTATATTTTAAGATGTGATAAAAGCATCTTGCTGTTTATAATAAGGTTTACTAAATGAAAAATAAAATTAAAATTTGTTTAAAGTCATTTGATCATCGTAGTCTTGATCAAGCTACAAAAGAAATAGTTAGTGCTGTTAAAAGAACGTTTACGAATATTAGTGGTCCTATTCCTTTGCCTAGAAAAATTGAAAGGTTTACTGTAAATAGGTCTCCTCATGTACATAAGAAGTCAAGAGAACAATTTGAAATTAGAAAGCATAAAAGATTATTAGTTATAGATGATCCTAGCCCTTCAGTGGTTGATGCATTGAGTAAAGTAGATTTAGCAGCGGGTGTTGATGTAGTGATTGAATTAGAGAGTGGAAAATAAATGAGAAGCGGTATAATTGCCCAGAAAATTGGCATGACTAGTGTTTTTAATGATAAAGGAGAAAGAGTTCCTTTAACATTAGTAAAAGTTGATGATTGTCAAGTAGTGGGTCATAAAACTCTAGAAAAACATGGATATAATGCTTTAGTTATTGGTATAAAAAATAAGAAAATATCTAGAGTAACCAAACCTATGAAGCAGTTTTTTGCTAATGCTAAAATATTACCTAAGACTAAATTAAAAGAATTTAGAGTTTCTGAAAATAATTTTATTGATATAGCAACGAGTCTAGAGGTAGATCATTTTATCGCTGGACAGTTTGTGGATGTGACTGCAACTACTATAGGTAAAGGGTTTGCAGGTAGTATGAAAAGGC
Organism: Candidatus Rickettsia mendelii; assembly: GCF_057543435.1. NCBI lineage: Bacteria > Pseudomonadati > Pseudomonadota > Alphaproteobacteria > Rickettsiales > Rickettsiaceae > Rickettsia > Candidatus Rickettsia mendelii. The sequence goes on from NZ_BTGX01000006.1 coordinate 23,370, forward strand.
ATAATTTTAGAGGGCTTGAAGCTTCTCACGGTGTTTCAATATCACATCGTGCCCATGGTTCTACTGGGCAAAGACAAGACCCAGGAAAGGTTTTTAAGAATAAAAAAATGGCCGGGCACATGGGTTGTAATCAAGTTACTATCCAGAATTTGAGAATATTTGCTGTTGATAAGGAACGTAAGCTTATTATGATTCAGGGTAGTGTACCTGGCCATAAGAATTCGTATCTTTCAATAAAGGATGCAATAAAAAAGATTTCAAGTGTTAGTTAGATTCAGAAGGTCTGGGTAAGGTAATTTTAATAGGTGCTGTGCGCATGGACATGAAATTTCAAGAATTATTTGTACTGCACTACCTAAATTATGTTATATTTTTTTGAGATTAAAAATTATCAATTATTTAATAATTATATGATAATACTTTTATGAAAAAGTTTTATGTAAGGCTGTATAGGTTAAATAAAGATGAAAACTAAAATATTAAATCTTGCTAATGAAGAAGTTGGTGAGATTAGCTTAGATGAAAGAATATTTGCTGTTGAATTTATCAGAGATGATATAATAAAGCAGGTTATTGATTGGCAGCGAGCTAAATCAATGGCCGGTACGCATAAAACTAAAACAGTATCAGAAGTATCAGGGACTACAAAGAAGCCTTTTAAGCAAAAAGGTACAGGTAATGCAAGGCAAGGTTCGCTTAGATCTGTACAGATGCGTGGTGGTGGCGTAGCACACGGTCCAGTAGTACGTAGTCATGCAATAAAATTACCTAAAAAAGTACGGAGACTTGGTTTAATTCATGCTTTATCTGAGAAATTTACTGAAGGAAAATTATTAGTAATAGACTCTTTAAGGTTAGATAAACCTAAAACTTCTATTCTTGTGAATATGTTAAGTAAATTCCAAGGAAAGAGTTTCTTTGTAATAGATGGAAATAAAGTAGATATTAATTTTTCTTTAGCTGCAAAAAATATTTATAATACTGTTGTTGTTCCACAATTAGGTGCAAATGTTTATGATATAATACGACATGAATATGTATTCTTATCACAAGATGCAGTAAATGTCTTAGAGGAGAGGTTAAAATGAGTGCTTGTAAATATTACGATTTAATTAGGAAGCCTATTATTACAGAGAAAACTACGCTCCTTTCAGAACAAAATAAGTATACTTTTTATGTAGATAAATTTGCTAAGAAGCTTACCCTTAAAAAGGCTATAGAAGAAATATTTAAAGTAAAGGTAAAAAAAGTCAATATTTTAAATATTAAAGGTAAAAAGAAAAAATTTAAAGGGATTATCGGGCATCAAATTAATAAAAAGAAGGCTATTATTACATTAGAAAAAGATTATAATATTGATTTTGCTGGAGGAATTAAATAAATGGCTTTAAAAAACTTTAATCCAATTACTCCTTCTCTTAGAGAATTAGTGCAAATTGACAAAACTAATTTATGGAAGGGTAGACCTTTTAAATCTTTGACCAGAGGTATATCTAAAACTGGTGGACGAAATAATCAAGGTAGAATTACTTCTTGGCACAGGGGAGGAGGACATAAAAAGCTATATCGTATTATTGATTTTAAAAGAAATAAGGTCGGTGTTTCTGCTGTTGTTGAAAGAATAGAGTATGATCCTAATAGAACTGCTTTTATAGCTTTAATAAAATATGAAGATGGAGAATATTCTTATATTTTAGCACCACAAAAATTATCTGTAGGGGACAAAGTAATGTCAAGTCAAGATGCTGATATAAAAATAGGAAATTGTTTACCTTTAAAGTTTATTCCTATTGGTACTACTTTACATAATGTTGAAATGAAAGTTGGTAAAGGTGGCCAAATTGCAAGGTCTGCAGGTACTTCAGTAGATTTAGTAGGTAAAGATTCAGGATATGCACAGATTAAATTAAGGTCAGGTGAATTTAGGTTGATACCTCTAGATTGTAAAGCTACTATAGGTAGTATATCTAACCCAGATCAAAAAAACATTAATTTAGGTAAAGCTGGTAGAAATAGGTGGCTCGGTTGGAGACCTCATGTTAGAGGTGTAGCGATGAATCCTGTAGATCACCCTCATGGAGGTGGTGAAGGTAAAACTTCAGGTGGACGTCATCCTGTTACTCCTTGGGGGCTTCCAACAAAAGGTAAGAAGACACGTAAAAATAAATATACTTCAAAGTTTATCATAAAAAAAAGAAAATAGATTTTAAATTAATTAGGTATTAGTATGGCACGTTCAATATGGAAAGGGCCTTTTGTAGATGGTTATTTGATAAAGAAGGTTCAAAAATTAATGGAATCAGGTAAATCTGAAATGATTAAAACTTGGTCTAGAAGATCAACAATTTTACCTATTTTTGTTGGTTTTACCTTTTCTGTTCATAATGGAAATAAATTTATTCCAGTTTCTGTAAATGAGGAGATGGTTGGAAGAAAATTAGGTGAATTTGCTCCTACTAGAACATTTTATGGGCATGGAGCAGACAAAAAAGTCAAAAGAAAATAAAAATTTATATGGCAAAGGAAAATAAAAATTTTGCTACGGCAAACGCTAAGTCTATTAGAGTAAGTCCAAGAAAGCTAAATCTGGTTGCAGCTTTTATTAGAAATATGAAAGTATCTGAAGCATTGGTACAATTAACTTTTTCTTCTAAACGAATTGCAAAGGTTGTAAAGGATTGTTTACAATCTGCTGTTGCTAATGCTGAAAATAATTTAGGTTTAGATATAGATAAGTTAGTTGTTACTAAAGCAACAGTAGGTAAAGCTTTAGTGATGAAAAGAATTATGCCAAGAGCGAAAGGAAGAGCAACTAGAATAAATAAATTTTTTAGTAATCTCTATATAACTGTTACAGAAAAAGAGGATAATTAAAATGGGGCAAAAAGTTTGTGCACATGGTTTTAGGGTTGGCCCGACTTTAATTAAAGGTTGGGATTCAGTGTTATATGCAGAAAAATATTATAAAACTCTTTTTATACAGGATTTAAAAATTAGGGATTTAATAAATAAAAATTTTATTCAAGCTCAGATTAGTAGGGTTTTAATCGAACGCCCTTCTAATAAAAGTATTATAATTAATATTAATGCTAAAAAACCAAATATAATTATTGGTAGAAGTGGTAGTGAAATTGATAAGCTAAAAAAAGCTATTGAGAAGATAACTTCTTTAAAAGAAGTTTATATAAATATTCATGAAGTTAGAAAGTTTAATATAGATGCTGCTATAGTAGCTCAAACTATAGCACTACAGCTTGAAAAGAGAGTATCTTTTAGGAAAGCTATGAAAATAGCAATTCAGGCTTCATTTAAACAAGGCGGACAAGGTATAAGGGTTAGTTGTTCCGGACGGCTTGGAGGAGCTGAAATTGCTAGAACTGAGTGGTATATAGAAGGGAGAATGCCGTTGCATACTTTAAGAGCCGATATTGATTATTCAACGGCAGAAGCTATAACTACTTATGGGGTAATAGGGGTTAAAGTGTGGATTTATAAAGGTGAATATACAGAAAATAAAAGATATAATTAATTTTAAGTATTAGAATGTTAGTTCCGAAAAAGCAAAAATTTAGAAAAGCTCATAAGGGTAGGGTTGCTTCGAAAGCAAAAGCAGGTACAACGCTTGCTTTCGGGTCATTTGGTTTAAAATCTATAGATGGTTGGCGTGTTACTGCAAAACAAATAGAAGCAGGAAGGAAGGCTGCTGTTAGATGTATGAAGAGGCAAGGAAGATTATGGATTCGGATTTTTCCTGATTTGCCTGTTTCTAAAAAGCCTGCTGAGGTAAGAATGGGTAAGGGAAAAGGTTCTCCTGAATTTTTTGCAGTTAGAGTTTCGCCTGGGAGAATTATGTTTGAAGTTGAAGGTGTAGAAGAGATTGTTGCACTTAGAGCTTTAGAACTGGCAAGTGCAAAATTACCTGTTAGAACAAGGATAGTGAGGCGTTATGAATGATTTAAAATCATTAAGAGATAAGTTATCTACTGAAACAATTGAAGGGCTGTATAAGAATCTTAACCTTTTAAAAAAAGAATTATTTAACTTAAGATTCCAGCAGGCTTTAGGTGAATTAAAAAATATTAGTAGGTTTTCATTAGTCAAAAAGTCTATAGCACGTATTAAAACTGAATTAATAAAAAGATCTAATAGTGAGGAATGTTAAAATGCCGAAAAGAGTTTTACAAGGCGTGGTTATAAGTTCAAAAGCTGATAAGACAGTTACAGTAAAAGTAGAAAGAAGATTCAAGCATCCTATTTATAAAAAATTCGTGAAAGTATCTAAAAAATATGCTGCTCATGATTCGAAAAATAAGTGCCAAAAAGGAGATAAAGTTAATATAGTTGAAAGTCGTCCTATCTCAAAAACTAAAACATGGGTAGTAATAAATGAAGAATAAAGATTTTTAATCTTTGACTTTATTAGCTAGATTGTTTATTTTTACCCATCGTGAATAAAAGGAAGTGATTTATGATTCAAATGCAGAGCATTCTAGAAGTTGCAGATAATTCTGGTGCTAAAAAGGTTATGTGTATTAAGGTTTTAGGTGGTTCTCACCATATGGTAGCAAAGCTAGGTGACGTTATAGTTGTATCTGTTAAAGAAGCTATACCAGATGGTAAAGTTAAAAAGGGTGATGTTTATAAAGGTGTAATTGTTCGTACAAAAACAGGAGTGGTAAGGCCTGATGGTAGTACAATAAAATTTGATAAAAATGCATTAGTACTTTTGAGTAAACAAGATGAGCCTATAGGTACTAGAGTTTTTGGTCCTGTTACAAGAGAACTTAGAACAAAAAAATATGTTAGGATAATGTCGCTTGCAGAGGAAGTGTTATAAATGATTAAATTAAAGGTAAAGAAAGGTGATGAAGTTGTTGTTATTACCGGGAAGAACAAAGGAAAAAAGGGTAAAATATTAAAAGTTTTTCCTGAAGATAATAAAGTAATTGTTTCTGGAGTAAATTTAGTCAAGGAACATACTAAACCTAATCAGATGAATGAGGGTGGGATAGTAACTAAAGAGTTACCTATACATATTTCAAATATTGCACATATCGATCCCAAAACCGGTAAACCTACTAAAATAGCTTTTAAATTCTTAGAAGATGGATCTAAGGTTAGAGTGGCAAAGAAATCAGGAGAAATTATCGGTAAGGAAGGTAAATGATGTTAAGATTTAAAGAATTATATCAGGAGAAAATTATTAAAAATCTACAAGAAGAATTTTCTTATAAAAATAAACATGAAATACCAGAAATTAGGAAAATTGTTATAAATATGGGAGTAGGAGAAGCAATAGCTGATTCGAAGGTAATTAATAATTCAGTAAATGATCTTGCTTTAATTTCTGGTCAAAAGCCTGTTGTAACATTAGCAAGAAAATCTATTGCAACATTTAAATTACGTGAAAATATGAAGATAGGTTGTAAGGTTACTTTACGTAAAGACAGGATGTATGATTTTTTAGAAAGGTTAGTAATTGTTGCTTTACCTCGTGTTAAAGAATTTCGTGGCTTTTCTTATAAAAGTTTTGATGGCAAGGGAAATTTTACTTTTGGATTAAAAGAACAGATAGTCTTCCCTGAAATTAATTATGATAAAATTGATACAATAAGAGGTATGGATATTACAATTGTTACATCTGCTAAAACAGATAAAGAAGGCAAGTTCTTATTATCAGAGTTTAATTTACCTTTTTATAATTAATTTTTAGGATATACGTCATGGCAAAAGTAAGTTTAATACAAAAAAATGAAAGTAGGAAAAAAAAATCGCAAAGTTTTCATAACAAACGTTTAGCATTAAAGAGTAAAATTTATAATAAAAATATTCCACTGGAGGAACGTTTTTCTTTGGTGATGTTACTTGCACAATTGCCTAGGAATTCATCAACTACTAGAATAAGGAATAGATGTGAGCTTACTGGTAGACCAAGAGGCGTTAGTAGAAAGTTTGGTATATCAAGAAATATGCTTAGAGTATTAATAGGTAGAGGCTTGGTTCCTGGTGTAGTTAAGTCAAGTTGGTAAAAATCGATAGGTAAATAATATGTCAATGACTGATAACGTAGCAGATATGTTAACTAGGATTAGAAATGCTTATAAGAGTAAGTTAATAAATGTTTCTTTTCCTAGTTCTAAAATTAAAACTTCAATTTTAGATGTTTTGCAAAAAGAAGGTTATATAAAAAATTATATAACTACTCAAGAAAATAATATTAGTTATACTGAGGTAGTTTTAAAATATTCTGTTAACGGTAGTGCTGCTATATGCGAAATTCATAGGGTATCAAAGCCTGGAAAAAGAGTATATTCTGCTATTAAAGATTTGAAGGGGTATTATAATAATATGGGTATATATGTTCTTTCTACTCCTTATGGTGTTATGTCTGATAGAGAAGCTCACATTCAAAATGTTGGTGGTGAAGTAATTTGTAAAGTATTTTAAGGTAAAAAATGTCACGTATTGGGAGATTACCGATTGCTATACCAGATGGTGTAAAAGTTGGTTTGAATGATTTAGAAGTAAAAATATTTGGACCTAAAGGTGAGTTATCGAAAATCTTTAAAGGTAATATAGCAATTTCATTGATGGAAAATAAGCTCTTAGTAAAACCTTTAGCTTCAAATAAAAATGCACGTGCTATGTGGGGTACTGCAAGAAGTATAATATCAAATATGGTTACTGGTGTTAAGGAAGGTTTTAAATTGAAGCTTGAAATTAATGGTGTTGGTTACAGAGCAATGGTAAAAGGTAAATATTTAAATTTAATGCTTGCTAAAAGCCATAATACAAAAATTGAAATACCTTCAAATATTAAAGTAGATGTACCTAAACAAAATATAATTATTCTTGAAGGAATAGATAAAGAAAAATTAGGACAGTTTGCTTCAATTATTATAAAACAGAGACCACCTGAGCCTTATAAAGGAAAAGGAATTAAATTTGAAAATCAATTTATACCACGTAAAGAAGGTAAGAAAAATTAAATTTAAGAGTTAAATATGCGTAGTGCTAAAGTAAAATTTGAAAAAAGAAAGAGTAGAGTAAGGTATAAAATATCTAAAACTTCTAATAGGGCTAGGTTATCTATATTTAAATCAGGTAGGCATATATATGCACAGATTATTGATGATTCTAAGTCGATAACAATTGTTTCTGCTTCAACTTTAGATAAGAAAATTAAAAAGTTAAAAAAATCTCATTGTAATATTGAAAATGCTATTAAAGTAGGTCAAGAAATAGCAAGAAAAGCTCATTCTGAAGGGATAGAGGAAGTAGTATTTGATAGAGGCGGTTATAAGTATCATGGTGTTATAAAAGCTCTTGCTGATGCGGCTAGAGAGAAAATAAGGTTTTAGGTTATAAGGTTGGAATATGTCTAAAGTAAAAAAAAATGAAGAAGCTTTAAGTGAAGTTTTAGTTGATGTGAATAGGGTTACAAAAGTAGTAAAAGGTGGCAGAAGATTTGCTTTTTCTGCCTATGTAGTTGTTGGTGATAAAGCAGGTAGAGTTGGAGCAGGACATGGAAAAGCTAAAGAAGTTAATGAAGCAAGAGGGAAGGCAAAACAAGCTGCTAAAAAAAGAATGATGAAAGTGCCATTGTATCAAAATCGAACGATTCATCATGATGTTATAGGTAAAAGTGGTGCTGCTAAAGTAGTTTTAAGAAGAGCTAAAGCCGGTACAGGTGTTATAGCTGGAGGATCCATGAGAGCAATTTTTGATTCTTTAGGTGTTCATGATATTGTTGCTAAATCGATAGGTTCAACTAATGTTTATGCAATGATTGCTGCAACATTTAATGCATTAAATAAACTTGCATCACCAAAATCTATTGCTATGAGAAGAGGTAAAAAAGTAAATGAAGTATCTGTAAAATCTTCTGATATTCGAGTTAATGGATAATGTTGCAAAGTAAGGTGAAATTATGAATGATAAGATTAATAATGTAAGAATTACTCAAGTTAAAAGTAGTATAGGTCGTAAGTATGATCAAAAGTTGACATTAATTGGGCTTGGTTTAAATAAAATTAATAAAACTGTTGTTCTTAAAAATACTAATTCAATCAAGGGGATGATTAAAAAAGTAAAGCATTTGTTAAAAATAGAAAATAATATGTAATTAGAGTTTTTAAATGAAATTAAATGAATTATATAATAATATAGGTGCTAAAAAAAATAAAAAAAGAATAGCACGCGGTATTGGTAGCGGTAAAGGAAAAACTGGCGGCAGGGGGGTTAAAGGCCAGAAGTCTAGATCTGGTGTAGCAATCAAAGGTTTTGAAGGTGGTCAAACTCCTATTATAAAAAGATTACCTAAAAGAGGTTTTAATTGTATTTCAACTAAAAAATATAATATAATAAATGTTTATAATATTGAAGCAGCATTAGCTGATGGGCGTTTAAGTGTTGCTGATACTATTACTAAAGAAAAATTGATAGAAGTTGGAGTAATTAATAATAATAACAATAAGAAGTTAGTGAAATTACTATCGATTTGTAGTGATAATTTCGCTGCTCCTCTATCATTAAAATTAGATGCTTATTCTTCTAAAGCTAAGGATTTAATTGAAAAAGCAGGTGGAAGATTGTTATAGTATAAGAATTAAAAATAGTAAAAATAATATGAATCAAAATTTTCCTAAAAAGTCCAGTAATAATTTAATTAATCGCATTATTTTTACTATCTTTATTCTTATGGTATGTAGATTTGGGTCTTTTATACCTATACCTGGTGTAGATTCAATTGCTTTAAGTAGTGTGGCTGAAAAGAATCAATCTGGTATATTAGGAATGTTTAATATGCTATCTGGTGGGTCACTTGCCAGAATGTCTATTTTTGCTTTAGCAATTATGCCATATATAACAGCATCGATTATTATCCAATTAATGTCTGTTGCATATAAACCTTTAGAAAATTTAAAAAAAGAAGGTGAAATTGGCAAAAGAAAAGTAAACCAATTATCAAGGTATTTAACAGTTTTACTTGCTTCTTTTCAAGCATATGGAGTTGCTATAAGCTTAGAGTCAATTGTAACAAATACTGGGCCTGTAGTAGTTCTACCAGGTTTTTTCTTTAAAGTTACAACTGTAATTACTTTAGTTGTAGGTACTATGCTATTAATGTGGTTAGGAGAACAAATTACACAACACGGAATAGGTAACGGTACATCTTTAATTATATTTATAGGTATAATTTCAGGAGTACCTAGTGCTATTATTAGTATGTTTGAATTATCAAGAAAAGGAGTATTATCGCCTCTAATAGTAGTAGCTGTTTGTATTGGAGTAGTTATATTAATAGCTGTTATTACATTTTTTGAAAAAGCTCAAAGAAAGTTATTAGTTCAATATCCTAAAAGACAGGTAGGAAATAAAATTTATGGAGGAGAAGCAACACATATGCCTCTTAAATTAAATACTTCTGGTGTAATACCTCCAATATTTGCCAGTTCAATTTTGTTATTTCCTGCTACGCTTGCTAATTTTTCTAATAGTAGTTCAGAAACTATGGGTATGCTTACTTATTACTTAGGTCATGGAAAGCCCATGTATATTATATTGTATGTAACACTGATTATGTTTTTTAGTTTTTTTTATACTGCAGTAGTATTTAATTCTGAAGAGACAGCTAATAATTTAAGAAAATATGGTGCTTATATTCCAGGTAAAAGACCAGGAAAAAATACGTCTGACTATTTTGATTATGTACTTGCAAGGCTTACGGTTATAGGCGGGATATATTTAAGTGTGATATGTGTAATTCCAGAGTTGTTGATGAATAAGTATATAGTCTCTCTTTCTTTAGGTGGTACAAGTTTTTTAATTGTAGTGAATGTGGTACTTGATACTCTAACTCAGATTCAAACTTACTTATTTAGTAGTAAGTATGAAGGTTTAATGAAGAAAGTAAAATTAAAAAATTAAGAGTGGGCAAGTAGTGATAATAATTTTTTTAGGTCCTCCAGGGGCTGGGAAGGGAACGCAAGGAAAAAAGATAGCTAAAAAAATTCATTTACCACATGTAGCAATTGGTGATATATTTAGAACAATTATTAAAACTTCAACTAGAGAGGCGGAATTAATTAATAATTATGTTAAGCAAGGTAAGCTTATTCCTGATGAAATAGTTAATCAAATAATCAAAAATTTTTTATTATCCTCTGATTATAAAAACGGCTATATATTAGATGGGTATCCGCGTAATTTAGAGCAAGCTAAATTCTTTGAGTTATTTATTATAGAAAAACTTAATGTGATATATTTTGATGTTTCGTACGAGCTGTTGATTAAGAGAGTTCTAGGGAGATATAGTTGTAAAAATTGCGGTACTATATATAATAGTTATTTCTTGCAGCCTAAAATTGATAATGTATGTGATGTTTGTGGTTCAAATGTATTTGATTATAGAAAAGACGATAATGAAGAAATAATAAAAAAAAGAATTGAAGTATATAAAACCGAAACATATCCATTAGTAGATTATTATAAAAATAGTAGTAATTTTTATATGATTGATGGAAGTAAAAATGAACAAGAAATAGAAAGTAATATACAGAAAATACTAAAAATAAATTGACTTTATTAAAGGTTTTTATATTATTTTCTAGTTACTAGAAAAATTTGGAGATTATTTGTGGCAAGAATTGCAAGTGTTAACATTCCGGATAATAAACGCTTAGTAGTAAGTTTAACTTATATTTATGGCCTTGGGCTTGCTATGGCAAAAGGAATTTGTAATAAAGCAAAAATATCGAGGGATAAAAAAGTTAAAGATCTTACAGATCAAGAGTTAATAAGCTTACGTAATATCATTGAAAGTGAATATAAAGTTGAAGGTGATTTAAGAAGAGAAGTTACTCTTAATATTAAGAAGAAGAAAGATATACGATGTTACCAGGGGCTTAGGCATATACGTAAATTACCAGTGAGAGGACAGAATACACATTCTAATGCTCGAACTAGAAAAGGTAAAGCTGTTGCAATAGCTGGAAAGAAAAAAGCTGTAAAATAATAGTTTAAGTTAGAGTATAAATATAATGAATCAGACGGTTAAAGTTAAGAACAAGAAAAAAACTATCACTCTTGGTGTTGTACATATCCGGGCATCATTTAATAATACTATAGTAACATTTACTGATATTCAAGGTAATACTATATCTTCTGCATCAGCAGGAGGTAGTGGCTTTAAAGGAGCAAGAAAAGCAACACCTTATGCAGCTCAAGTAACAATTGATAGAGCATCAGAAAAAGCAAAAGAGTATGGTCTAAAAACTATTTCTATTAGAATTGGAGGACCTGGAGCTCAACGGGAATCAGCAATGAGAGCTTTATTTGGACAAAATTTTGTAGTGACATCAATTTTAGATGTGTCATCAATTGCTCATAATGGGGTAAGACCACCAAAAAGAAGAAGAGTATAAGAATCATAGGTATTAAATGTTATTATTAAGTAAAAATTGGAACGCTTTAATAAAACCTAATAAAGTCGCTTATGAAAGTTTTCCAGAAACCAATAATAAAGCTAAAATTGTAGTTGAACCTTTAGAAAGAGGTTTTGGGTTAACTTTAGGTAATGCTATGAGAAGGGTATTACTTTCTTCTTTACAAGGAGCAGCTATTACTTCTATAAAGATCCCAGCTATAGAACACGAATTTTCTTCTATACCTGGTGTGAAAGAAGACGTATCGGAAATGATTTTAAACATTAAAGGTATTGAAGTAAAAATGCATGTTTCAGAAAAGCGTATTATGAAGTTAAAAGCAACAGGGCCTTGTGTTGTAACAGCAGGTATGATTGAAACAGGGCATGATGTAGAAATATTGAATCCAGATCATGTAATTTGTAATTTAGCTAAAAATAAACAGCTTGAAATGGAATTAACCTGTAAGGTTGGTAAGGGATATGTACTTAGTACAAGTAATTATGATGATAATTTGCCTATTGGTGAAATAGCTATAGATGCTCTATTTAATCCAGTAAGGAGTGTTACTTATAAGGTAGAAAATACTAGAGTAGGTCAGGTTACTGACTATGATAAATTAATTATGTTTGTTGAAACTAATGGTGATTTATTACCTGAAATGGCTGTAGGTTTAGCTGCGCGTATCTTGCAAGAACAGTTACAATTGCTTATTTCTTTTGAGGAGCAAGAAGAAGATAAGCAAGTTAAAACAGATGCTTTACCATTTTCTCCTTATTTACTTAAGCGAGTTGATGAGCTAGAATTATCTGTTAGGTCAGCAAACTGTTTAAAAAATGATAATATAATTTACATAGGAGATCTAGTAAAAAGGACTGAATCTGATATGCTGAGAACTCCAAATTTTGGTAGAAAATCTTTAAATGAGATTAAAGAAATATTAGCAAAATTTAATTTAAGGTTTGGTATGGATGTACCAGATTGGCCACCAGTAAATATTCAGGAATTGTCTAAACGTTATGAAGATTCTTATTAATTAAAGGCGATAAAAATGCGACATAAGATTAAAGGTAGAAAGTTAAATATAACAAGTAGTCATAGGCAGGCAATGCTTGCTAACATGGCTATAGCACTTGTAACTCATGAGCAAATCAAAACTACTCTACCAAAAGCTAAAGAGTTGAGGCCTTATATTGAAAATCTTATTACTAAAGCTAAAAAAGCCGATTTAACGGTAAGAAGGGGTGTTTTATCAAAAATAAAAGATAAGAAAGTAGTAGAAAAGCTTATAAATGTTTTAGGTACTAGGTATAAAGATAGGCCAGGTGGTTATACTAGAATAATAAAAGCCGGCTTTCGTTATGGTGATTTAGCTCCGATAGCGTACATTGAATTCGTAGATAGAGATATTAGTGCTAAAGAAAGTATACGACAGGATGCTAATGAAGATGTTAAAAATTAAGTAATAAAGGACTAGTGATGGCTAATCATTCTTCAGCAAAAAAAGCTGCTAGGCAAACAGTAAAAAGAACTCTAGTTAATAAAAAGAGGGCTAGTGCAATAAAGACTTTTATAAAAAAAGTTATGCATGAAATTAGTCTTGGTAATCAAGAAAAAGCTAATTTAGCTTTAGTTGCTGCGCAATCTAAAATAATGAAAGGTGTAAAGAAAAACATAATTAAATTAAATACTGCATCAAGAAAAATTAGTAGGTTGTCAAAGCAAATAAAAAGTATGGAAAAAAATAAATAGTATTTTAGAGCTAGTTTGAATTCTACTTCATATAGAGTTATTCATTTATGTATTCTAAAGTGAAAGTTAATAAAGTTTTATTAAAGTAGTTTTAATTGTTTTTAATGTTATAATTTGTAATTGAAAAGAGCTAGACATAAGTAATATGTTATTTAAGGTGCTGAAGTCTTTATATGTATTTCATATCATAGGGTGTATGTGGTAAAGGCAATTAAATTTAAAACTAAAATAACGAAGGTAAGGGTTTTTAATTAGGTTATTTATATTTCTTATAATATTGTTAATTAAGAAATATGGGCGATTAGCTCAGATGGTAGAGTATCTCGTTTACACCGAGAGTGTCGGGAGTTCGAATCTCTCATCGCCCACCATTTTGTAGGTTTTCTATTAAATTTATAAAGCTATCAAGCAGAGAGAGTACTCTAAGTCAAGTTTTTTGCTGCTCAGCGTTAAATTTACAAGTACTGGTTTTATCAAGTTCTTGTTTTTTGAGATATCCGAATAATTGAATGCCTCAAGTGCATTAGGTGCAGATCTATTAGGGAAATCTACATTTTTGTAAAGCTAGGCTTTATAATGTGTTTAGGTTTTTTATGACAGGATTTCTTTTAATTAAATTTCTAAATACGTATCCTTTTCTTTGGTATTGGTAGGCTTTTGACGTCTATTGAGTTGTACTTTTTGACATCTATTAGGTAATTCTTTGTTTATAATTGAATAGCTAAATATATAGAAATTCTTGCACTATTTTTTGTAGCTTTATTACTCTATAATAAAGAGGATTTTGAATAATTAAATATTTGCTCTATATAATACCTTGATTACTTCTTGAATTAGTTAAACTGTATTCTTTAATTTTTTTCTAATATTTCAGTTTATATTATCCTATAATATAAACTTCAAATACACTTAAATAACTGATAGAGCATTTGTTAGCTATTTACCTTTACTTAACTTTACAAACATATTTTACATCATACTTTTTTGTAAAGTGGAGTTTTAATGTAAGTATAATTTTTTCGTTTTAATGACATTATTAAGCAGAGAAGCAATAAGAGATTTATAAGGATAGGGGTTTAAGTTACATAGTATTTTTATTTTAAATCATGTACTCAACAATGAAGAAATGTATATCAGAATATATTTGATCTATTAGATAATATAACAACTGAATTACAAAACAAAATCTTTGATGATAAAGATATATATCAAAAGATTTATTTAATCACTTATATTCTCATAGGTTATATTTTAGGTGATTCATAATTTAATTATTCTAAATAAAAATTTTATTGGCTAATTTTTAGATAGTTAAAAATATACCACATCCAAATGTGTTTCCTATAGTACCACCTATAGAACTAACAAAACTTCCAAACATATTTATAGTATAACGTTAATATGAATTGATATTCACACCACAATATGTTAACACTAATATACATATGTTATTATTTCATTCTAGCTAAAAGTAGGTTGTTACAGCTATCGAGTTGATTAAGAATTATAAAACAATCAAAAATCATACTAAATGATTCAAAACTATGAGTTTATTACAGCTAAAAAAATACTTATTTGTTTTAATTTTATTATTTACTTCTATAGCTTACTCAGAGACTATAGAAGTAAATAATTTAAGTAAAGTAAAGCAAGATTTTAATGAGAATTATAATAAAAACTATTTACCGCAAGATTTATTTGTAGTAACAGTTTTGGATGATCTATTATTTAAGTCTTTATTTCCTCAAGGTGAACAAATTGATAAGAGTGTTTATTCTAAACTAACTCCTCTTTTGCATAAGATTAATACAAACCCCAAAATTATTTATGTAAATCAATTGATTTTAACTAATGATAAATATAGCAATGAATTACAAGAACCTGATTTTCCAAATTTTGTAAATGAAATTAGTAATAGTGGAATCCCTATTATAGCTGTAAATAAAGGTTTTACTGGTCATTTTAATAATATTCCTAAATTTGAAATATGGTTTGCTAATTATTTAAAGAAAAATTTTGATATTGATTTTTCAAATAGTTTTCCTAACAATAACTATATTATTTTTAACAACTTGGAAAGTTTTGTTAATACTTATCCAGTATTTTATAAAGGCATATTAACTAGTAATAACATACCAGAAGCAGAAGTGATGATCAATTTCTTTATTCAAATGAATTTTATACCTAAGGTTTTTATAATGATTAGTAGTAGTATGGAATTACTAAAATCGATGGAAGCACAGCTGTCTAATTATAGCTCTTCCATATTATTTATTGGTTATTATTATAATAATCAAAATGCTGAAGAAAGTAAAGATGCAGCATATTATACTAAGCTCATTAATGATTTAGCAACTCAAATAAATAAAATAAAGAGAAATAATCCACCTTTGAAAATTAATAATATAAAAGTTAAAAATCCTTATGATAAAAATCAATAAAGTTTTATTGGGTTTACTTTGCTTAGTTATTTCTTGTACAAGTTATAGTCAAATAATTCCTACTTATTCTATAGGTTCGGTAACAATAAAAAATTTATTGCCGAAGATAGATGCAGATACGCTGGTACTTGTAAGTATAGATAATACTATTATAACACCAAAATCAAAATTGTTTCGGTACAAGGATAATTCTTATATAAATTTTACTAAATATTTATATAGTCTTGCAGTATCTGATCCATCGGTTAATAAGACTATTGCACAATTGATAGAACAACGTCAAATGATCCTTGTGGAAACGCTTTGGGTAGAATTTCTTAATAAGATACAAAAACAAGGAGCAATGGTTTTAGGGCTTGAAGAAATCACTGCTCCATGCAATTTAATTGAAAATTATGAAGGATGGTTATATACCTTACTTTACAGATTTAATATTAATTTTACTAATAAGGTTAACGGTAAAGATGTATTTAGATTTAATGCAAGTGATGCAAGTGCACCTATTTTTTATTTAGGTATAATATTTACTGGTAATAACAGTAAAGTAAAAACTCTTATTGAGTTTCTAAAAATTATGTCGAAAAAACCTACTAAAATCGTTATTTTAGCAAATAATAAAAAAGATTTAGAAGATATTAATTCTTATTTAAGAATGGTTGATATAGAATATTATGGAATTGAGTATTTGGGATGGCAACAATTACCTGGATCACCTGATACTCAGGTCGCCAAGTTGCAGCAATTTACGCTTCTCAATACTGGTCAGTGGTTAGAAGACGATATCGCTGCAAAGATGTTAAATAAATAATTATGAATGACAATTTAATCAATGCTTTAAAAGATTTAATTATTAATACTGGCAAGATTGCACTAGATATAAAGAAAACAGGAATATTAGTTGATACTAAATCAGATGGTTCTGTAGTAACTAATGTCGATAAAAAAATTAGCAAAATAATTTATCAAGCTTTACAGACCCTAACCCCTAAAATAGCAATAGTATGTGAAGAACAGCCACTACCAGTATTAAGCAGTGATACTTTTTGGTTAATTGATCCTATTGACGGAACACGAAGCTATGTAAATGGTAAAAGTACCTATACTATAAATATAGGACTTATTGAAAATGGTACTCCAATCATTGGCTTTATATATCAACCTGAAACATCTAAGTTATATTATACTGATAAAAGGAGATACTTTAAAATAGAACAAAATGCCTTAGAAATACCTGTTGACTATAAACTTAGAAGAGAAGAATTTAATGCAGTAGTAGGTTTTTATGATTCAAATAAAGCTACTAAAGAATTTTTAAACCAATATTCATTTGGCAAAATAGATGCAATAGGTAGTTCAATTAAACTATGCTTAATTGCTGAAGGTAAAGCTGATATATATCCCAAATTCGGTCAAACTATGGAGTGGGACATAGCGGCTGGTCATGCTTTAATTAAAGCCTGTGGAGGTAATATTTTAGATCTAGATGGAAAAGAAATTACTTATGGAAAAAAAAATTTTGCTAACCCTAATTTTTTAGCATGTAGTAAATATTGGTTACAAAGATGATGTTGTTATTCTTACATACTGCAATGAAATCAGAGTTGTTGTATTCCTCATTTCCGTCTACGTAGGAATACATTAAGAGTTTTTAAGAGTCATTATTGTAAAAGAAGATTTTCTTAAAACTAGTTTCTTTAATTCATAGATTAGCTTAAGTGCTTCTTTAGGTAAGAGTTTATCAGGATCAATAGTTTTAAGTTATTCTTCTAACATACTATTTTATGTAGCCCTATTAGAATCAAGGTTAAATAAACTCAAATTGTTCGACTCAGTTGATAGAATACTTTTTTCTTTACTAATTGCAGTTTTCTCCAATTTAAGCTGAATTTGCTCAGCTCTATTTATAACACTGGCAGGCAGACCAGCTAAGGCAGCAACATGAATACCATAAGACCTATCAGCTGCACCTGCTATAATATTGTGTAGGAATAGAATATCTGTACCTGATTCCTCAATAGCAATAGTGTAGTTTTGTAAGGCTGGTAAAAAATTGTTCATAATAGTTAATTCATGGTAATGTGTAGCAAAAAGACAACGGCATTTCAACTTATCATGTATATATTCAAGCACTGACCATGCAATAGATACACCATCATAGGTAGAAGTGCCTCTTCCTACTTCATCAATTATAATTAGAGAATTTTTTGTAGATTGTGCAAGAATTGCTGAAGTTTCAAGCATTTCTGCCATAAAAGTTGATTGCCCTTTAATTAAATCATCAGCAGCACCTATCCGGCTAAATATTTTATCTACTACTCCTATTTTAGCACTTTTAGCTGGTACGAATGAGCCTATTTGAGCAATTATAGCAATAATGGCATTTTGACGCAAGAAGGTACTTTTACCTGCCATATTAGGACCAGTAATTAGCCAAATACGCTCAGATTCAGATAAATGACAATCATTATTTACAAAGCTTTTACTTTCACGTAGCAAAGCTTCTTCTATTACTGGATGACGCCCTTTAACGATATCGAAGCTTAAATCATTAGTAAATTCAGGTTTAACATAATCATATTCATCAGCAATATAAGCGAAATTACAAAATACATCAAGTACGCTTAAAGTTTTTGCAAGTGCACGTAAATACGGAACTTTTTTGATCACTTGTTGACAAATACCAGCATATAGTTCTTTTTCTAAGCTTATGACTAAAGTTTTAGCATTGACTAAGTCATTTTCAAGTCTTTGTAATTCAGAAGTAGTATAACGTACGCTGTTAACTGTTGTTTGACGGTGAATAAATTTGGGATCAGTAATTTTATTAACATTTTTAGCAGTTATATCAATAAAAAGTCCTATAACATTATTATGAGATATTTTTAAGCTATCTATTGCTGTTTCTTTACGATATTGATCTTTTAGCTTTTCAATATGTAATTTCCCATTGTTAATTAAATCATATAATTGTGCTACTTTGGGATGATATTCATGTTTTATTATCCCGCCATCATTTAAATTATTAGTAGCATCTTCACGCACTGCTTCTTCTATTAAATTATATAATTCTTCATTTCCAGATAGTGGTTTAATAATTTTTTCAATAAAATCAGGTAAATCAAAGCCATAAATATCAAAAAATACTCCTTTAATAATTGTTGCTGCATCTAAAGTATATTTGATACTGAGTAAATCACGGCCAGAACTCCTATTCATAGTAATACGAGTTAAACTACGTTCTATATCACTAGTTTTTTTTAGCAGTTCTCTAATTCTTGTTACTATTTCTAGATTGGAATAAAAGAAGCTGGTAATATTTAAACGGTGATTTATTTTAGTAATATCAGTTAAAGGGCTTGAAAGAAAATGATATAGTAAGCGCCCTCCTTGCTTAGTAATGGTATGATTAAGGGTACTTAATAAACTTCCTTTTGAGCCACCATGTGAATTTGTTACAATTTCAAGATTACGCCTAGTAGAGAAATTAATAGTCATATAATTATGAAAATTAATAATTTTGGGTATCGGCAAATTAGGGATATTTTGTTTTTGAGTTAATGATAAGTATTCTAATATACTACCTATAGTGCTAATTTGACTATTAGAAATTTCTCCTATTCCTTGAATATCTTTTATTTTATAGAAATCTAAAATAATTTTTTCACATTTATTTACTGCAAAGAAACTATCTACTTGATAGGTAATACGAAAATTTAATTGCTTAGAAATGTTACTAGCAAGTTCTGAAGATCTTAAGCTTTCACTAAGCAAAATTTCACGAGGTTTAAGACGTGCGAGCTCGTTAAGTATTTCAAGTATAGGTACATTTACTACAAAAATTACTGAGGTAGAAAGATCAACATAACAAAGTGCTGCAATGTCTTTATTCTTTGGTACTACAAGGCTAACTAAATAATTAGGTTCAGAAGCAGTAATTAAATTTTCTTCAATTATAGTACCTGGAGTTATAATGCGTGTAACATCTCTATGGATTACCGCTTTGTAACCACCTCTATTTTTTGCTTTTTCAGGAGTTTCTAGTTGATCACAAATCGCCACTTTATAATTTTCTTCAATTAACTTAGTTAAATAATTTTCAAGAGCGTGATAAGGTACGCCACACATCGGCACTTCTTCTTCACTGTTTGTTCCTCTCTTAGTTAAAGTAATACCTAAAACACTACTTGCTAGAATTGCATCTTCATAAAACATTTCATAAAAGTCACCCATTCTAAACAGTAATAAACAATCTAAATGAGCAAATTTAATATCTAAATATTGCTGCATCATTTTTGTTGATACATCATAATTATATTTTTGTTTAAACTCCTGAAAATCCATATTAGATAAAATCAACTTATATTATGACTTAGTAAATAATTATATACTAGTGCTTTAGTAAGTTAAATATATATTTTTAGAAAAAATTAAGGCATTGTTAGTTAGAAAGACTATAGTTATATAGTGGTGTTTGTGTATTGTTATTAATATTTTAATAAATATATTATAATAATAATGTACAACATTAATCCTTGTACAGACATTGCATTTAAATCTAAAGAGATTCTTGGAGTTGGTGTAAAGATTTGCCGATGCTACTACTTATTAATTCTGTAATGAGTGAAAAAAGCAAGTATCTGAAGTAACATACTTATCCATATAACATAAAGAACTTCAGAAGTGATAAACTTTCTATTCTTAATAAAAGCGCTCAAAGCATAGATATAGTAGGGTATTTAATATTAGAATCCAGATTACTGACGAAGCTGATTATGATAAGAAAGTCTTAAATATTATTGAGCAAAACTTTATACAGATCAGTTAAAAGAAAAATTAGCTTATTATGAATGAAGCAGAGTGATAGGCACACATACTGAACTTTATAAATATTTATTGAGACTGACCTAAGGAGGAATTATCTGCATATATTAGCAAAAGTTAAAAATTTATTGGTAGCTTAATACGTAATGATTTACTTAATAAAGATACTTTACCTAAAGAGTCGATGATGTAGCAATCAAGAAGGGCTTAACAGTACTTGCAGTGATAAATCTCAGCGATGTAAAAAGAGGAGAATATGAAGATCGTTTTAAATAGCTTAGAATTTGAAACTAGTACTCTTAAAAACTCTGAAGAAAAGTGAAGAAATGAAGAAAGAGAAGAAGGTAAAGCTGAAGATATTAAGATTAGTGAAAGAAAAAGGCTATAAGTGTAGCAGAGATTTTGTTATTTGAAAATATAGAAATTAAAATAATAGAAAGAGCTATAAGTTTATTTATAGACGAAATAAGGAAACTAAGCAAAAAAATAAATATGTACAAAGTTAATCTACGTACGACTTAAAAATTTAGTGTTAAGCGTTAAATGTACAATGCTAATATTGCTATATGATTAGAAAATCATAAAGAAATTTAACTTTTAAGCACAAAACCTAATAGTTTGTAAAAGTTATTTTATCTTTGATAATCTAACACTATGTCTGCCACCTTCAAATTTAGTGGTTAAAAATTTATCTATGATATCAAATGCTGTTTTATGATCTAGAGTTTTTACTCCAATTATTAGAATATTAGCATCGTTATGTGCTTTTGCACTTTCGGCAGTTAATATATCACTGCATAAAGCAGCTCTTATTTCTGAACTACGGTTAGCAGCTATAGACATACCGATTCCTGTATCGCTAATTAAAATACCTATAGGAGCTAATTTTTCAATAATATTATCTACTACCTTTTTAGCATAATCTGGATAATCAACAGTTTGTGTATTGTTTGTTCCGCAGTCATAAATAGCTAAAGATTTTTTTTGTAAATAATCGATAATTTCAGACTTGAGCTTGTAACCTAAGTGGTCGCTAGCTATTACAATATCATAAGTTTTCATAATTAACTTTTTTGATGGAAAATAATGATAAGAATTATATAATAAGTATGATTTATTGCCTAATATAAATAATAATCTTATTAAATATATGAAATATCCTGTTGCACTTAGTACTATAATATGTTTGTGTTTGGCTGCTTGTGTTGATCAACTACCAGCATCGATTGAATATAAAGTAGGGGCTGTTACTGCAAGTAATCCTACCATACCAAATAATGATGAAGAGCTAATAATAGTTAGAAAAACTATTGAAAAAACTCCTAAATTGGACAAAGTGAGTAGAATACCTGCAGAGTTAAAAGCAGCAATTATAGAAGATGATAATGATGCGATTGTCATTCCAGTAACTCGAAATGATAGTAGTAAAATAATTTATCATGAAGTAGCAGAAGATGAGACGTTGGAATCTATTGCAAAAGATTATGAACAAAGCGAGCAGGAAATAGCAAGTTTAAATGATTTAACATATCCTTATAATGTAACAGAAGGACAGATTATTGAAATTAAAGTCAGTAGTGCATTACTTAATAAAAAGAATGTTGAAAATACTTTTAATTTTGCTAAACCCCTAAACGGTAAAATTATTACTAAATTTGGCGCAGAAACAAAAACCGGCAGAAGTAAAGGAATAGATATTATTGCTAAAGAAAGTGAAGTTAAGTCTATATCTGCAGGAACAGTTATATATTCAGGATTTAACAAACAATTTGGTAATTTAGTAATAATAAAGTTAGATATAGATAATCTAGAAGTAGCATATGCTAATTTAGATGATTACTTATTTAAAAGTGGTGATAAAGTTGCGAAAAATAGTGTAATTGGGCATGTAAAAAATAAATTATATTTTGCTATGCGCAAAGGCAAAGTAGTAGTTGATCCAACAAAATACATTGCATTCTAAATGGAAGAATTTTTTATTCTTAATAAATTTGGTGAACCTCAGACTGTAACAGTCAGAAGGAGTGCACGAGCTAAAAATATAAGCATCAGAATTACTTATAAAGGTGCTGAATTAGTTCTACCTCTTAAAGCAAAAGACGATAGAGGCCATAATTTTTTGTTGGGTAAAGAACATTGGATTAGGAAAAATTTACGTTGTAGTGTAAGTCAATCGCTAAATGATAAAAGTAAAGTTTCTATTTTAGGAAACTCTTATCAAATAATTGATACTAATTCACCTGAAAATTAGGTAAGACTAAATGATACTAGATTAGAAGTATATGCTAGTGATTTACTAAAAAAAGTCATTATAGAAGTATTTCTTAAAAGAAAATTATTGGCAAAAATAAAAATAATAGCAGAAACTATCTGTAGTAAGCATAATTTAACTTACTCTGATATTAGAATAATGTAGAATATTACTCATTGGGGAAGTGGTGGCATTAGAGGCAGAATTGCTTTTAACTGGCGAATAGTTTTTGCACCTTTCGAAGTACTGGAATATCTTATAGCTCATGAAATGGCACATTTAAAAGAAATGAATCATAGTAAAAATTTTTGGGAATTAGTGGCCAATATATATCCTGAATACTTAACAGCAAAATTATGGTTGAAAAGAAATGGCAAAAGTTTGTATAGTTATTTATCGTAGTTTGAAAGGTAGTTAAAATATTATACTGTAGTCTTTATCAGTCTTATTGTATGACTCTATATGTTATTCTTGTGGAAGCAGGAATCTAGAGTACACAACCTGAATTTAGTATAAAAATACAAAAAATTTATGGTTTTATATTATGGTGTTTTCTAAGTCATGCAACAAAGCATATAAGTTTGAGGTATGACAATGATGTCTTATAATTCACACGGGCAATGTTTTAACAATACTTGCACATTAATAAGTATAGAGCTTTAATTTTAAGAAAAATACAGAGGATAGAATGAACAACATTACCAAAAGAATAACAGTTCCTGCTTTAGAAAAACTGTTATATGAACCTATAAAAGTTCTAGATCATGGCTTTATTAAGGTTATCGATTATATGGGTGATGATAGTGCTATAGTACAAGCAGCACGTGTATCTTACGGTAAAGGAACAAAGCAATTAAATCAAGATAAAGGGCTAATTAAATATTTACTACGTAATTATCATACTACACCTTTTGAGATGTGTGATATAAAATTTCATATTAAATTACCAATATTTATTGCAAGACAGTGGATTAGACATAGAACAGCAAGTGTTAATGAATATTCAGCTAGATACTCAATTTTAGGAAATGAATTTTATCTGCCAGATCTACAAAATATTGCACCGCAATCTAAAACCAATAAACAATGTAGAGAAAATGAAAGTTTGCCAAAAGCAGTAGCTGAAAAAGTATTAGCAATCTTAGAGAAAGATGCACGTCAGTGCTACAAACATTATACAGAATTGATGAATACTGATGAAGAAGGGAATATTATAAACGAGAATGCTATAGGAATCGCAAGAGAACTTGCTCGTATGAATTTAACTTTGAATTATTATACGGAATGGTATTGGAAAATTAACCTACATAATCTACTTCATTTTTTAAGGCTACGTGCGGATCATCACGCTCAATATGAAATTAGAATTTATGCTGAAAAGATACTTGAGATAGTAAAAGCTTGGGTACCTTTTACTTATGAAGCTTTTGAAGAATATCAATTACATGGTGCACATATTTCATCTAAAGGTTTAGCTGTAATTAAAAAAATGATAAGTGATGAGAAAGTTACTCATGAGACTAGCGGTATGACTAAAAGAGAATGGGAAGAATTGATGCAGTGTTTAAACAACGGAATATAATCCAGGAAAAGAGTATTTAAGTGAGAAATGTTATATATTTTGTATTACTATTATTATTTAGCTTTAAAGGTTATACGATTGAAACAATAAACATTGAGCGTGGGCAAGCTAATCCTACACCTATAGCAGTAAATAAGTTTGATGCTGATAATGCAACTGATGATATAGTAGGTCATGATATAGTTAAAGTTATTTCTAATGATTTAAAACTTTGTGGTTTATTTCGTCCTATACCTTCCGTCTCTTTTATAGAAGAAAAAATCGGCATAAAATATAAACCACTTTTTGCTGCATGGCGCCAAATTAATGCTAGTCTTTTATTAAATGGTGAAGTTAAAAAACTTGACGGCGGTAGGCTTAAAATTAGTTTTATACTATGGGATACATTGCTTGAAAAACAGCTTGCTGGTGAAATTTTTGAAGTACCTGAAACGTTATGTCGAAGAGTAGCTCATAAAATTGCCGATAAAATTTATGAAAAAATTACTGGTGATCCAGGTTATTTTGATACTAAAATAGTTTATGTCTCAGAAAGCGGACATTATTTACAAAAAGTAAAAAGAATAGCTTTGATGGATTATGACGGAGCTAATAATAAATATCTTACTGATGGAAAATCACTAGTATTAACTCCAAGATTTGCTCATTCAGCTGATAAAATTTTTTATGTTTCATACGCAGCTAAAAAAAGAGCTCTTGTTTATGAAAAAGATTTAAAAACTGGTAAAGAAACAGTAGTAGGTGATTTTGCTGGTATATCTTTTGCTCCTAGGTTCTCACCAGATGGTAGAAAAGCTGTAATGTCGATAGCTAAAAATGGCTCTACTCATATTTATGAAATTGATCTTGCTACAAAGCAGCTACATAAATTAACTGATGGTTTTGGTATTAATACTTCTCCAAGCTATTCTCCTGATGGCAGAAAAATTGTATTTAATTCTGATAGAAACGGTACTCGCCAATTATACATAATGAATGCTGATGGCAGTAATGTCGAGCGCATTAGCTTTGGTCGAGGATCTTACGCTACTCCTAGTTGGTCACCGCGAGGTGATTATATAGCATTTACTAAAATTACTAAGGGTGAAGGTTTTACTATTGGGATTATGAAGCCATACCCACAAGATAATGAAAATGGTGAAAGGATAATTACCAGTGGTTATTTAGTCGAAAGTCCTTGTTGGGCACCTAATGGACGTGTCATTATGTTTGCTAAAGGTTGGCCTTCAAGTAGTAAATCATCAGGAAAAAATAGAATTTTTGCAATTGATATAACAGGTTATAACGAAAGAGAAATTACTACTCCGCAAGATGCTTCTGATCCTGAATGGTCAAATGTACTGAATTGATTAGTAAAAATTAATGATCTCTAAATAATAATCATCATGAAGATATCTACTAAAATGCAAGTAGAAGTAATTTTTTATCAGGAAAAGAGAGTAAAGATTTTCTAGAATAAAAGACAAAAGCAATAAGTGATGACTTTAATATTATTGAAAAGCTCATAAGGGTTTTTATTGAAAAGTAAAGTTGTGATGTAGCTCTAAAAATTGTTAGATATCGTTCTGTAAAAGCATGAATCTAGTGATATAAACACAAGTTTATATTAATAAAGGCTGTTTACTATTGCGTAGGTAATACATGAACAATACATAATTTTCTTGCAACAATGATTATTTCCTAATTTATACAATTTGTTATACTACCTCACTGCTATGGTTTAAAATAAACTTTTTTATTTTCTCAAAGGCTGTGTTCTCTATTTGTCGAATACGTTCCTTAGAGATATTATACTCATTGCTTAGAATATCTAGAGTTTTAGGAGTATCTTTTAGTTTACGCTCTGTCAAGATATGGAGCTCCCTATCATTTAAAATCTTCATAGCATTTGATAGTAATTTCTTTTTATTACTATAATTTTGCTTATTAATAGCCATAGTCTCAGGGGTAGGTCGTGTTTCCGGTAATAATTCTATTAGTTCTCCTGATTCTGCATCATCACTATTTATAGAGTTATTTAATGATAAATCAGAGCTGGAAAGTCTAGTATTCATTTCGGAAACTTCATGGACTGAAACACCTAGTTCATCTGCTATCTGCACAAAATCATCAGTAGTGATAGCTCTTGAGTATAAATTAGTAATTTTATGCTTAATTTTGCTAAGACTAAAAAATAATTTTTTTTGTGCACTTGTTGTGCCCATCTTAACCAATGACCAAGATTTTAATATATATTCTTGAATAGAAGCTTTAATCCACCACATAGCATATGTTGATAGGCGAAAACCAAGCTCAGGGTTGAATTTTTTTACTGCTTGCATTAAACCCATATTACCTTCTGAAACTAACTCAGTAATAGGAAGACCATAGGTTCTATAGCCGCTTGCAATTTTTGCAACTAATTTAAGATGGCTAGTTACCAACTTATGTGCTGCTTGTAAATCATTTTGTTCTAAATAAGATTTAGCTAGTAAAAATTCTTCTTCCTGCGTAAGTGAAGGAATTTTATTAATTTTCTGTAAGTAGCTATAAAATCCTGATTCACTAGAGATTGTTAATGCATTAATATTACTAGTCATTACTTACCTACAAACTAATTTTCTTAAATAATATCACATATATTATCTAAAATAAACTTTTTCTAGAGTATTTTTTAATAAAATTAAGCAATTTCTAAAAAAACTAATAAAAATTTGGCGTTTTCCTTACTTGGATTAATAATTTAGTATGAGTTTTGTTTCCGTACCTATCTATATCTACAATTTATTTTGTAAAGTTACAGGGTATAAGGTACTAATCACAAAAGAAATGGTAAATATATAATTCTAAGGTTAAAGGTACTAAACATATCATTATTGAATTCGATGTGAATGTTGATAAAATCTACTATGGCGTTTTATTTCACGTCAGAAAATGGTCCAAATTGTTCCAGGACAAAATACTCTAGTTTTTTATTAAAATGATATAATAGGCGCTTCTTTGTATAATGTTACTTACTAATAAAGCAGGAAAATATTTTATAAAAATTCTATTGTTTTTGCTTTGAAGAACAATATATTAAAAGCCAATGAAAAAGTTTTAATGCAGGTTATGTTTTGTATAGATAAAGATTTTAAAATTGATCCTGAAATGCATGACGTTATAAGTACTTACCTTATCTTAATACTTTCTTTAAAGTGCAAGATATGATAATACCATATCCTATAAAAAAACAATTAATTTAATAATTTAAAATTTCAGATACAGAATTTAGTTGTAATTTAATTTAAAAATTTAATATAACTTATCGTTTGGTTCTCAAGTAAAATGTATGGTTAACTTAAGTAATAAGCAATCTACTATGGTTGTTGCGATGTCCGGAGGAGTTGATAGTTCAGCAGTTGCTGCTTTATTGTGTGAGCAAGGCTATAATGTGATAGGTATTACCTTACAGCTATACGATCATGGTATGGCAGTGGGGAAAAAGAATGCATGCTGTGCAGGTCAGGATATTTACGACGCTAAAATGGTAGCAAATAAGCTTGGCATTCCTCATTACGTGCTTGACTATGAAAATAAATTTAAAGAGTCAGTGATCAATAATTTTGTCGATAGCTATTTACAAGGTGAAACACCACTCCCATGTGTACAATGTAATAGATCAGTAAAATTTAAAGATTTGCTAAAAGTTGCTAAAGAACTTGGAGCAGATCAGCTTGCTACCGGTCATTATGTACGAAAAATAAATGGTGATAATGGAGTAGAGTTGCATACAGGACTTGATCCTACAAAAGATCAAAGTTATTTTTTGTTTACAACTACTAAAGAGCAACTTGAGTATTTACATTTTCCGCTTGGTGGTCTTAGCAAGGAAGAAACAAGAAAGCTAGCTAATAAATTTGGTCTTGATGTGGCAGATAAGCCTGATAGTCAGGATATCTGTTTTGTACCTGATGGAAATTATCGTGCTATAATAAATAAAGTGCGACCTCAGGCAAATGAAAGTGGTAAAATCATGCATGTAAATGGTTTTGAGCTAGGTGATCATAACGGGATAATTAATTATACTGTAGGGCAGCGCCGTAGGCTTGGTATATCTTATAATGAGCCTCTATATGTAGTAAAGATTGATCCTAATGATAATATAGTATATGTAGGGCCAGAATCTGCCTTAAATGTACAAGAATTTATAATTAAGGATATTAATTGGCTTGCAAGTGAGATTAAAGATGATAAGAAACTAGAGGTAGCAGTTAAAATTCGTTCGACAAGATTGCCACGTCTTGCAGAAATAAGTAAACTAGGTAACAATAAAATAAAAGTAAAATTTTTATCGGAAGAAAAAGCAGTTGCACCAGGGCAAGCATGCGTTATTTATGACGGCAATAGAGTACTTGGTGGAGGCTGGATTACTAGAGATATAAGGTGAGATATCATTGTCATGAAGCGCGTTTAATGTCATTCCAGTACATAGGTGTTCTGATATCATTCCTGTAGGAACAGTAATCCAAAGTAAACAACCTAGTATAAGAATTACAAATTTTATACTATAAAAACTTGTGCTTTATATAATTACTTTGATTCTTGTTTCTGCATGAAATATGTCAGGAGGTAAAAAGTTATTACTAAAAATGGAGAAACTAATGAGTTTTTTAAAGAAAAAAAGTTTTGAATCAGTAAAAGAAATAGGTAGTTCTAGTGGTCTTAGAAAGACGCTTGGAGCATTTGATTTAATATTACTCGGACTTGGCGCTATGATTGGTACTGGCGTATTCGTTGTTACTGGTATAATTGCAGCTAAATATTCGGGTCCTGCAGTAATGGTATCTTACATGATTGCTGGTATTACGTGTATTTTTGTAGCACTTGTTTATACAGAGCTTGCTGCAATGCTTCCAACTTCTGGAAGTATTTATACTTACTCCTATGTTGCATTTGGTGAGATATTTGCCTGGATGATTGGTAGTGTTATAATATTAGAGCTTGGTGTGGCTGCAGGAATAGTAGCAGCAGGCTGGTCAGGTTATGTACAAGGAATATTAACAGCAGGAGGAGTATACTTACCAAAAGCTTTAACCACAGTACCAACTAATGGTGGAGTAATAAATTTACCAGCATTTTTAATTTCAGCTTTTATCGGATTTATTTTATATTTAGGTACTAAAGATAGTAAAAAATTAAATGCTGTTTTAGTTCTTATAAAAATGATTGCTATATTTGTATTTATACTTGCTGCTGCTCCACATTTTGATGCAACTAACTGGAGCAACTTTATGCCTTTTGGTTTCAGTAATGTTTTAATAGGAGCATCTATTTTATTTTTAGCTTTTACTGGTTTTGGGACAATTGCAACTGCTGCTGAAGAATGTAAAAATCCAAAACGTGATATAATGATTGGTATTATTGGTTCGCTTGTTTTAACAACTTTAGTATATGTAATAATGGCAGGGCTTGTTACCGGTATAGCCCCTTTTGATCAATTAAATAATGATCAGCCACTTGCTTATGCTTTAATTATCAATAATAGCAAGATTGGTTCAGCTATTGTTGCAACTGGTGCGATTTGCGGTATGATGACAGTGCTGATGATGAATATTTATGGTACTTCTCGTATTTTTTATGCTATTGCACGTGATGGTTTATTGCCAAAAAGCTTTGCAAAATTACATCCAAAATATGACAGTCCTTATGTTACAATTATAACATTTGCATCTCTTGCAGCGATTCTTGGAGGATTTTGTTCTACAGAATTATTGACACAATTAACCTCTATGGGAGCTCTTATTGACTATATAACTGTAGCAATAATAGTATTATTATTTAGGATAAAATTACCTGATGTACAAAGACCTTTTAAATGTCCTTTGGTATTTATTATTGTGCCATTTATTTTATTTGCTTGTGCATATCTGTTATTTATTCAAATATATGACAGTGAATTTAATATATTAATGGCAGGACATGCTCTAATATATTGGTTTATTGCAATGTTCTGTTTATATATCGTAAGATCGTTTTTTATGAAAAAAGAAGCAAATTAGAGAGATGAGCGATAAAATACGGTCACTGCGTGGAATGAAGGATCTCTTGCCTGAGGATTATAAAGTTCATGACTATATAATTAATAAAGCAAGAGATATTGGAGTATTATATGGCTATAAGCAGATGAGCACTCCTATCTTGGAGTATACCAAAGTCTTTAATCGTTCAATGGGTGAAAGCTCTGACGTCATTAGTAAAGAAATCTATAGTTTTTTTGACAAAAGTAATCAATCTGTAGCACTAAGACCTGAATTTACAGCTGGTATTATTAGATCTTTTATTTCAAGTGATTTACAGCATAAACTACCTCTTAAATTTTTCTCTACTGGTCCTGTTTTTCGCTATGATAGACCACAAGCAGGACGTCAAAGGCAATTTCATCAACTAAATTATGAATATATTGGCGCTAAAGGTGCTACTTCTGATGCAGAAACTCTAAAGCTAGCTGTAGATATATTAAAAGCTCTTGAGATAGAGCAAGAGACTGTATTAGAGCTTAATTCTCTCGGATGTAGTAAATCTCGTGCTAATTATCAGCAGAAATTAGTAGAGTACCTTAATGATTTTAAAGATGAATTATCCGATGAAAGCAAGATTAGACTGGTCAAAAACCCGATGCGAATTCTTGATTCTAAAAGTGAAGTTGATCAAAAAATAGTAGCTAATGCTCCAGTTTTATCTGAGTATTATACTGATGAATCGAAAGAATATTTTGATGAATTACTAAAATATCTAGATGTTTTAAACGTAAAATATCATATAAATCCACGTTTGGTTCGAGGGCTTGATTATTACTGTCACACTGCTTTTGAATTCACTGTTGCAAAGCTTGGAGGGCAATCAACTATTCTTGCTGGGGGGCGATATGATGGGCTTAGTAAAATTATGGGTGGTGATGATGTGCCTGCTGTTGGTTTTGCTGCTGGAATTGAACGGATTGCTTTAATTAAAGAGTATAGTATATCCTTAGTAAGTCCAGTATTCGTGTTGCCCATAGGCGAACATAATGTTTGTTCTGCCTTAGCAATTGCAGATAAATTGCGCTTACATAATATTACTACTACACTAGAAATAATGGGTAAAATAGCTAAAAGAATGCAGCGTGCACTGAATGAAAAGGCAAGATTTATTATCTTTATTGGTGATGAAGAACAAACAAATAATAGACTAAAACTTAAAGATTTAGAAAAAGAAGAAGAATATGTAATAGATTTTTCAAAAGCCCTTGAGTTATTGAAAAAATACGGCTAGATTTTAAGAATATTGAGTATTGAATTAATTATTATATGGTACTAATTCTTAGATGATTTAAAGCTGAAGTTTTGTTACATGTTGTATTACATGAATAAATATTCTGCATATCTTGTGTGTTGTCAAATTCTTCTGCAAAATGATTAAAGTGTAGATTTATCACTATAAATATATTTTAATATTTTTTTTATCGTTTCCATTTAATGTACTACATTAAAAATAATGTTCACCGCTTGAATTTTAGTTAATATATTAGCTTTACAGCAATTATTTTACTTCACCAATGTATACTCTAAACATCAAGACGGATTTCCATGTTATTTAATTGTGCTTGTTATAAGCTTCATATTTATAATTACACATTAATTGATGTATTATGTCATGCTTAATATAATTATTATTTCGGGTTCTAATATATAATAAGCTGCTTCTACAGCTGTATTGATGTCCTAATATGTATAGAAAATGTCTATATAATGCTTCTATATTAAGGTTAGAAGAGCTTTGTCTAAGTGTATGTAGCAACCAACATTAAACTTATAAGTAGTTAAAATTCTATGATTTATCATGAATATATTTTTTAGTAATTAGTAAGTTGTAGAACCATTAGGAGATGACTTTACATAGGTTATCATTATTTGCTAGTTAATTTTATTAAAAAATTATTTTTAAATCCAAAACATAGTTTAGACAAAATATACTATAATATTAGTTAGAAATACAAAATTTTTTATATAATCTAATGACAAAAGTAATATAAATATATATTATTTTAGAGTAATTAATTAGTGTAATTTTAATGAATACAGATACTAATAATATTAGCGAAACTTTAGAAGTTGTAACACAAGATTATTTGTCAATTTTTTCCTTAATAAGTTCATCTGACATTATCAGTAAATCGGTTATGTTAATGCTACTTATTGCTTCCATTTGGTCATGGGCTATTATTTTAGAAAAAATATTTAAGATTATGCAGGTGAAGCGAAGGATGAAAGCTTTTGAAAATATTTTTTGGTCAGGAGGAGTTTTAGAGAATTTGTATAAAACTATAAAAAGATCAGTGAATAACCCTCTAGCTTTAATATTTGTTTCAGCTATGGATGAATGTAAGAGCCTAAATACTAGAGGTCTTTCTGATTCATTAAAGAATAATCATAAAGAGCGTATTACTAATTCAATGTACCTAGCTCAGAATAAAGAGGTCGAAAAGTTAGAAAAGAATTTAAGTTTTTTAGCAACAGTAGGATCAAGCGCTCCTTTCATTGGTTTATTTGGTACTGTTTGGGGAATTATGCACAGTTTTCAATCAATTGCTACATCAAAAAACACTTCACTTGCTGTAGTAGCTCCTGGGATTGCCGAAGCATTACTTGCAACCGCTATCGGCTTATTTGCAGCTATTCCAGCAGTAATTTTTTATAACTATCTGATTTCTCATATTACTCTTATTAATAATAGAATGGAAGACTTTATCAGTGAGTTAAATTCTATACTTTCTAAGGCAATTGATCAGGAGAAAATGTAATGGCTATAAAGCTTGCCAGAAGTAATAGGAGAAGCAGAAGAGCTGTAGTTAGTGAAATTAATGTTACACCGCTTGTGGACTTAATGCTAGTACTCTTGATTATTTTTATGATAACTTCTCCAATGTTAGTTTCAGGTGTAAATATAGATTTACCTGAGACAAATTCTAACCCAATTTCAGGGCAGGATGAGCCATTAGTAGTTACAATCAATAATAAAGGAGAAGTATTTATATTTGAAACTCCAATAGAGAAAGCATATTTAATTAGTAAGCTTGCAAATATTATCAAAGAGAAAAAAGATATTACAATTTTTGTAAGAGGTGATAGGAATGTTTCTTATGGACAAGTAGTAGAGATAGTTGCCGACATGCACACTGCTGGATTCTCTCGTGTAGCTCTTATTTCAAATATTAAAAATAATGAAAAGTAACAATAAGCAAAATTTGCAGTTTACTTCAGAAGATAAGACATTAAAAGAGTTCAGAAAAAAAAATACTGATAATTTTACAGTCTTCTTAAGCTGTTCTATTGTGCTTCATTTATTCATTTTATATTTTTTTCTATGTGGTATGCCATCATTTTTTAAAAAGTTACCGGAAGAGCAAACAATAACTTTTGAAATGCTGCCAATTAGCGATAAATCCAATATCATAACTCAGACAAAGCAAAATGAAGCACCAATAGAAAATAAAGATGCTAAAAAATCTGAACACACTAAGCCTAAAAATACTTCAGAGCAAGATTTACTAAAAGAAGAAAAAATAAAAAAGCATGAGGCTAAAATAATAGAAGAAGAACCTAAAATAGAAGAAAAGAAACTTATTGAAGAAATGAAACAGGAAGTAATAAACAAAGCATTACATGAGAAACAAGAAGAGATTAAAGAAGAAAAACATAAAGAGGAAAAGTTTAAAGAAGAGAGAGAAATAGCAGCTAAAAAACCTGAAGAGAAAAAAGAACCTAAAACTGATGAGCTTGATTTTTTATTAAAAAATTTAGAGCAGTCTTCAGAAGGTAATAATTTAAAATCAAATAAATATAAAAGAGAAAAACAAATTAATAACGCAAAAGAATCTAAAGGTGTTTATACAGAAGGGTTACCTCTCTCTGATAGCGAAATATCATTGATAAAGCGGCAGATTGAAAGACATTGGAGTAATATACCAGCAGGAGTACGTAGTAATAATAAGGTTAGAGTAGTTGTTAACATTATGCTTGATAAAGGTGGTAATGTTGAACAGGTAAGAGTTAAAGAGAAAATTTGCTCTGATATTTCAGCTAGTATTTGTGAGGCTTTGGCTGATAGTGCCATTAGAGCAGTATTGCAAGCAAATCCTATTGAAAATCTTGATCCTGCACGCTTTAATCATTGGAAGGAAATTAATTTTAACTTTGATCCTAGTAAGTTATAAATTTTGTATAGCTTTTTGTTGTGTGATGTTCATATAAAGTGGAAATAACATAAAAATTGTATTATAACGCTAAAATATTTGTTCACTAGAAATTTTATTTTGAGTGATCTTTTAAAGAAGATTAATAAGATTTTTGAAGGCATAACTACTCCTCATATTCCAAAAAAATTTTATAATTTATAGCAAAAAAGAACTAAAATTAAATTAAGTAGAAAGAGATAAAACATAGAGTATAACAGCATTTTAAAAGTTTTTATGTAACATATAAATCACAAGATCAGGATAGATAGCTTAAGATTTAAACAATTTCTTAAAAGTGAAATATAACAAATAGTCAATATAAAATATTCTACAAAGCAAATCAAAAATTATCATGATATTGAATCTAAATTAGATGTAATTGTGTAAGCTATAAGAAAATGAAAATATGGTTATAACTGAGCAAGACCAAAATGATCCAAGCTTCATTATTATTAATATAAAAGAGGAAAATTAGAAAAAAATAAATTATTGGGAGAAATAGATAAAGATATAAAACAAGAACAGGAATATAGTAATATGATAGAAAAGAAGAGAGGGGGAAAAAAAATAGTATATTATACTTTATGGATTTTAAAATTGGCTACATCATCATAAGAAGAAACCAATAAAATAATTAATATAGTTGGGAGATTTTATGAAAGATATAGATTGTTGGGAAAAAAAATTTAAAAACTGTAAGTATTCTGATAAATTAATTGAAAGACTGTTATTTTTAAATACACAAGTAAAAAAACCTATTGATATTAGGGAAGTTAAGAAAGGCATTTATTATGCTCGCAAATACCATGGGATTCAAATGCGTCAATCAGGCGACCCTTATTATTCTCATCCAATCGCAGTAGCAATTATGGTAGCAGAATTTGTAGCAAAAGAAGCTCCTAAGCTTTTTACTTCTATAATGCTGCAAGCTGCTTTATTGCACGATACTATTGAAGATACTGAGCTTACTGAAGATATGATTAGCAACATTTTTGAAGAAGAAGTAGCAAGACACGTAGAAGGCTTAACGAGAATGAAACCTTATGGAAAAATTAGCGCAGCAAAAAACCTTGACATATTGATTAAGCAAAAAAGATACGACACAGCACTTATAAAACTTTTTGATCGAATACATAATTTACAAACCCTAAGAGTTAAATCGTCTGAAAAAGCTCATAAGATAATTAAAGAGACATTAAAAAACTTTTTAGCTTTAAGTGAAATGCTTGAAATACCTTTAGTTTCTGAGCTTATATATGTTGAATGTTGTAGGAATAATTTTAAGTTTGATATTAATTCTACTTTTAATAAGATTATAAACTCTGATTCCTTTCCATTTTCTCAAAATAAGTTACTCCCATAAAAAAAGTGACACCTACAGGAATAAAAATTAGAAATAATCCCCAATATCCTAAATAATTAGTAATATACACTAAACCAAAAGATGTTATAAGATAAGTAAATAACTTTGCTATTGCACTTAGCATACTAGTATATGTAAACCTCTTAAAAACAGGGAAATATTTATAAAATATAGGCGCTGCTGGCACATGATCAAATACGAACAATGCAGCTAAACATTGAAAAATAAAAATATATACAGGATTAGGGTTATAACTTAACATTATAGGAAAAAAAATGAGAGAGGTAAAAAATAGATATAATTTTACTTTAAGTATTTTTAAAGGATGAATTTTATAACTTATAACCATGAGGCTAATAATACCAAGTAAATCTACTATAGACACCCAAAAATTTTGACTTATAATTTGACTTGGACTAAACTCACATTCTCTTTTTAATACATCACCACAATATATATATACAAAATAAAAACATGGAGGTCTAGCACATTGGACAAAGAAATACCAAATAGAAGTAGAATTAGGAACTTTTTGATCTAGAATATCTTTATCAACTTCTTCAAACGTAATACTATTTTCTTTAAGTCTTAATTTTAATTTTTTTCTTTTATTTGAAAATGCATCTGCTTCTTTTAAACTAGTTCTTGCAATAGTACCAACAAAAGCAATAGTTGCGCCAATAAAAAAAGCTATACGCCAGCTTGATTCATGTCTATAAATATTTTGATTGGTAAAAATCGATGCAATACCGAGTGCTAGTGTAGTCCCTACTGCAGAAAATACAGTTATAATTGCTACCAATGGATACTGCATAGGAGGAGCTGAATTTTCGGTTAAGTATAACTCTGCACCTCGTGCTTCTGCAGTTGCTGACATACCTTGAATTATACGACATATAGTTAGAACCCAAGAAGCTGTTATGCCTATCTCTGCATAGGTTGGTACACTGCCTATAATGACACAAGTAATAGACATTAATAAGGTAGTTAAAACCACTACAATCTTACGTCCAAAATGATCACCTACATACCCGAATATTAATGCTCCAATAGGTCTAAGTAAGTAAGTAGAACAGAAAGAGAAAGCAGTAAGCAATGAAAAAGTAAAATGATCATATTCCGGAAAAAATAAATTATTTAAAAGTGCTGCCATATGCACATAAAGCATAAGATCAAAATATTCAAGAAATGTACCTATAGAAAGTAATCCTACAGCTTGCTTTTGCTCTTTACTTAAACTTCTTTGTTCTTGTTTGTAGCCTAGCATAACTTTCCATCTACAATTAAATTATACAAACAGTTTATACTTTCTTATTTGAAAGTCAACAGTAATATTAAGAATTTGTAATGATAAAGTATATATTCTATTTTTCTCTGAAAGCTTTAAATGCAGTGTCAGTTACAGGATCAAGTAAGTATCTTAGCAACGTTCTTGTACCTGTTACAATTTGTACCTCAGCTTGCATTCCTGGATGTAATTCAAGGTTCTTTGCTTTAGCTATTTTATTAAACTCATCCATATCAATTTCAACTCTTGCGATATAATAATTCTCTTGTTGTGGTTGTTGTCTTTCATCTTGTACTATATCTGGTGATACTCTTACTACTTTACCAGTAAATGTTGGAGTTGTTCTTGATTTAAATGCACTAAAGCGTATTTTTGCAACTAACCCTTCATGTACTGAGTCAATATTTTTTTGTGATACTTTTGCTTCTATTATTAATGGATCATTACTTGGTGAAATTTCCATAATAGCCTGACCTGGGCTAATAACACCACCGATAGTATGATACCTTAAATGATTAATTATGCCGTCCACGGGAGATTTAATGACTACACGATTTAGAGAATCAGTTAAAGCATTGAATTTTTCTTTAAGACTTGCTGTTTGTACTTGAGCATCACGAAGCTCTGTTAAAGTTTTCTCAGTATATTTATTTTGTAAATTAATTATACTAATTTGACTTTCGGTAATAGCATGGCGAGTGGCTGCTATCTCTGTATCAATTGTTGCTACTTCACTTTTTGAGCTAGCAACTTTTGCTTCTTGCTCTAGTAAAGCTGATTTTTGTACAAAGCCTTTTTCTTTTAAGGTTTTTAAAGCTTTAAAACGATCTTGCAAAACTTCGGTTGTCTTAGTCGCAGCAATTTTTTTTGCTTCTAACCCCTCAATTTTTTTTTCGAATTGTGCAATACGTTGTTGCAGAGCACCTTTTTCTGAGTTATATACTTCCTTCTTTGATCTAAATAAGTTTTCTTGAGTATAAATTATTTTAGCTACTTCAGGCAAATTTATATCTTGTATTAGAAAATCTGAAAAATCGATTTGCTCTGAATTATCACGCTCAGCAACTAAGCGATTTTCAGTTGCTAAAGCATTTCGGTACTGGCTTAAAATATTTTCATATTCACTTTTTATTCTAGTTTTTTCAAGCTCTATTAACTTATCACCAGCTTTAACCTTATCACCCTGTGCAACATAAATGGCAGAAATTATTCCACCTTCATGATGCTGAATTATTTTTTTATTAGTATTCGGCATTACTATTCCAACTGCTACTGCACCGCTATCAAGTGGAGCAATAGCTGACCATATGCCACCGATTAATACTAGAAAAATAATAACACTAATGCCAAAAAGTATAGGTGACCTTGCAGCTTGTACTACATTATTACGATCTTTATCAGTTTTTTTGATAATAAAATTAACAAATCTATCAAGCTTAATAAGTAAAAATTCTATTACTTTAGAGGTTTTGTTTAATGTTTTATTGATTAGAGCCTTACGTTTAGAACCTTGACCTTTAAGGTTTAATACTTCCTCTTTTAAAGACAATAATTGTTTCAACTGTTCTGGAGTAATATGAGACTTATTATTTTTTAATTCTTGCATAATATTAAAATTTAATCATTGATGTGAATTGTACCACTTTTTAAAGTTTTAAAGTGGTTTTGAATCTCTTCCTGTGTTCCGTAAACTGCTACTGCACCATCCTGTAATATTAGAATTTTATCAACAACAGATAACACAGAAGGCCTATGCGAAATTACAAGAACTGTTATTCCTTGGATTCTTGCTTGTTTTAAAGCATTAGCTAGAGCTACTTCACCTACTTCATCTAAATTAGAGTTAGGCTCATCTAAAATGATGAGTTTTGGATTGCCGTAAAAAGCTCTAGCAAGTCCAATACGCTGCCTTTGCCCACCTGATAAATTAGAGCCTGCAGGACCAATATCAGAGTCATAACCATCTGGAAATCTTAATATCATTTCATGAGCACCAGCTATTTTAGCTGCTTCAATCACTTTTTGTGGATCAGCATTTTCTTCCATTCTAGCTATATTTTGTTTTATGCTACCGCTAAAAAGTTCTATTCCTTGAGGAAGATAGCCAACATGTTTACCAAAATCTTCTCTATTCCAACGATAAATTTCAGCACTATCTAAGCGTACAGAGCCTGATGACTTTTGCCATATACCAACTATGATTTTAGCTAAAGTTGATTTTCCTGAAGCTGAAGGTCCAATTATTGCAAGAATCTCACCAGGTTGTACTGCAAAACTAACACCTTTTAAGATATATTTGGGCACAAGCGGTTGTGGTAAATGTTTTGGTATAGGATGAGCATAATAAACATTTTCAACGGTAAGATGCCCCTCAACATTTGGAATTGGCATTGCTTCATCTCTAGAAGTATAAGTATTAAATAAACTATTGATGTTTTTATATGATTTGATAGCACCACTCATGCTTTTCCATAGCTCAATAGCATTATCAAAAGGAGCAAGTGCTCTACCAACTATTATAGAACTCATAATCATATTACCAGGTGTCATATCTGCACTGTGAGATTTTACAACAATGTAAGCCCCTACTCCGGTAACAGCCATTTGCATTATGTTACGGATAAATCTTGAAAAGTTAGATATAACACCGTTACGATAGCTAGCAACCGATTGCTTATCAAGTGCTGCTAAATTAAATTTGTGCCAGTTCTTTGTAACATTTTTCATCATGCCCATTGCTTCAACTGTTTCAGCATTTCTGTTAGCAATATCCGCTTGAGTCATGCCTTTAATTGAAAATTCAGTAGCTTCACCTAACGTTTTATTAGTAGCTGCTGCATTAAAGAAAGCTGTTGAAACTATAATTATTGCACCGGAAACTGTAATAAGACCAATATATGGATGAATTGAGAAAATAACTATGATATAGATAATACTCCAAGGTGCATCGAACAAAGTGTTAATTCCTGTACTTGTTAGGAATGTTTTAACGGATTGAAAATCGCGTAATAGTTGACTAGAACCTATACTTGCTCGGGTTGCAGCTGCAGAAATTGATGAAGAAAAAATAATCGGTGCTACTGTCCTATCAAGCCATTCTCCTACTTTTATAAGTGTAAAAGAACGTGCGATTTGCAGCAAACTGTAAACAAAATAAACATAAGCAATTATTATTGATAGATATAATAATGTATATAAATTACCGCTACCAAGAACTCTATCTAAAACCTGCAGAGAATAAAGAGGAGTAATTAACATAAGGAGGTTAATTACAAAAGCAAACCAAAAAATTACCCAAAAAGCTGTTTTGCATTCGCCAAGTGCTATCACTAATGGGGTTTTTTTATTTAGAGTATTATGTTTATTATCCATATTAGTTATATTATTAAGTAAGTGTTAATTAATTCTTCAGCAATTTGAACGCTGTTTAAGGCAGCACCTTTACGGAGATTATCACATGTGATCCATAAATTTATCGCATTAGCTGCACTATTGTCATTCCTAATACGAGAAACATATATGGCATCTTCACCTACCACCTCAATCGGTGAGATATAAGCAAGGTCATTATTATTAGAAATTGCAACAATCCCGTCAGCATCTTTTAGTATTTCTTCAGCTATAGTAGCATCTATTTTGTCGTGTAATTCTATATTAACTGATATAGAATGACCTATAAATACTGGTACTCTGACGGAAGTAACACTAGCTTTAATATGAGCGCCTATAATTTTCTTTAATTCAAAAGTGATTTTTGCTTCTTCGCTTGTGTAGCCATTCTTATTTAAACTGCCTACATGAGGAAATAGATTGAATGCAATTTGTTTTGGAAATATCTTAGAATCATTTTCTCCAAAAACATATTTAGATTTTGTTTGATCATAAAGTTCATCCATTCCGGCTTTACCTGCTCCTGATACTGATTGATAAGTAGATATCACAACTCTTTTAATCTTTATTTCATTATCTATTGGCTTTAATACTACTGCGAGTGGAATTGTAATGCAGTTAGGGTTAGCTATGATATTTTTAGCGCTAAAGCCTTTAAGTGCTGATAAATTAACCTCAGGTACAATTAAAGGTACTTGATTATCGATTCTAAAAAATGATGACTTATCGATAGCTATGCAATTGCTAGCAACAGCTTTGGGTATGAATTCTTGTGATATGTCTGAGCCTGCACAAAAAAATGCAATATCTATATCACTGAAATCTAAATTATTTAAACTAGTAATTCGTATTATTTTATCACCGAAACTTACTTCTCGTCCGATAGAGTTATCCGATGCTATGGCATGAATTTTATTAATAGGAAAATTGCGTTCAGCTAGGATATTTAGAGTTTCGCGCCCAACATTTCCTGTAGCACCGATAATTGCAATATTATATTTTTTAGTCATTTGTATTTATTAATCCAATAAGTTTTTTGCCACCAATAATATGAAAATGAAAATGAAAAATAGTTTGTCCAGATTTTTTACCTTTATTAGTTATTAAGCGATAACCATCTTTATCTAAACCAGCTTCATTTGCTATATCAGAAATTTTAGCAAAAAAATGCTTTATTTCATTTATAGAAGCTTTAGAGATAAAATCAGCATAATCGATATATTCATCTTTAGGTATAACGATAATATGTACAGGTGATACAGGTGCTATATCTTTAAATGCTAAGATTTGTTTGTCTTCGTAAATTATTTCTGCTGGAAGGCTTTTATCGATAATTTTTGCAAAAATATTTTCTTTATTATACATCAAAATGTTATTTATTACGTTCTAAAAATTTTAATTCAGCTTCAATTTTAGAATTTGCAACTACTATATCTTCTAGTCGGTAATTATTTCTTTCTAAGTAGTTTTCTCTAATATCTGAAGCAAAAAAACCGAATATTAACATTATAACTAGCTTAGATACAAGAGCTAATTCTTCAATATTGATTAGTTTTGTTATTATATTTAGGGCTATAATTATAATAACAGCTAACCACATTTTATGGTATAATGCCCAAAATATGCTTAAAAGAGCTGCTATCCATGAAAAACCCTCTTCAATAACAATAAAATTATTATTTTTTTGCTCGTGGTTAATGTATATTGCGTATATATTCATTGTTTAAGTTTAAGTCTTGAAAATTTAAGGAGCAATAATTAAATTGGGTTAGTCAAGAGTTTTATTACATTTACCTTCATATTACTTAATTAACAACTTAATATCAATAAATTTTATTATGTCAGATAACTTAGCCTTACATGGCACAACAATACTTTGTTTAAAAAAGAACAAAGAAATAATTATAGCAGCAGATGGACAAGTTTCACACGGTAATACGATATTAAAGTCTGGAGCACGAAAACTAAGAACTATAGCAAACAATAAAATTATTGCAGGTTTTGCAGGTTCTACAGCTGATGGATTTGCATTATTTGAAAAACTTGAGGCAAAGATAGAAAAATATTCACATAATTTACTTAGAAGTGCTGTTGAACTAGCAAAAGATTGGCGTAGTGATAAATATTTACGTCGTTTGGAAGCAATGATGATTGTTGCTGATCGTAGTCATATATTAATTTTGACTGGTAACGGTGATGTTGTAGAACCTGAAAATAATGTGGCAGCAATAGGGTCAGGAGGATTATTTGCTCTATCTGCTGCACGTGCTTTAATGTCTTATGATAATAATTTAACTGCCGAAGAAATTGCCTTAAAATCTATGAATATAGCGGCAGAACTTTGCGTATTTTCTAACCATAATATTATAACGGAAAAAGTTGTATGAAAGCTATTAAAACTACTTATAAAAAAGATCCTATGGGGCTTACACCTTCTCAAATAGTTAATGAACTTAATAGATTTATCGTAGGTCAAGATAAAGCAAAAAAAGCAGTTGCTATTGCTCTTAGAAATCGTTGCCGCCGTAAAAGAGTTGAGAGTAATTTACGTAATGAAATAGTGCCAAAAAATATTTTGATGATTGGCTCGACTGGAGTTGGTAAAACAGAGATAGCAAGAAGGCTTTCTAAGCTTACCAATTCTCCCTTCTATAAAATAGAAGCTACTAAATTTACCGAAGTAGGGTATGTAGGGCGTGACGTAGAGTCAATAATTCGTGATATTGTAGAAATTGCTGTTAATACCCAAAAGATGGTAGCTAAAAAGGAAGTCGATGTTAATGCACGAGAAAAAGTAATAGATAGAATATTAGATAGTTTAGTAGGTAAGACTTCAAGTATTGACACAAGAGAAAAATTTCGAGAAAAAGTCTTAAATGGTGAGCTTGATGATACAGAAATTGAGATTAATGTTGCAGATACTACTAATCCTTTAAGTGGTGGAAGTTTTGAGATACCAGGTATGCCTGGAGCATCTATGGGTGTTCTTAATCTTGGTGATATGATTGGGCGAGCACTTGGTACTGGTAAAACTAAAGCTAAGAAAATAACAGTTAAAGAAGCGATGATTCTTATTTTACCAGAAGAGTCAGAGAAATTAGTTGATCAAGAAAAAATTATTCAGCAAGCTATCAATTTAGTTGAAAATGATGGCATAGTTTTCATTGATGAAATTGATAAAATAGCTTCAGTGCCTAATGCAGGGACAAAAAATGCCGAAATAAGCAGAGAAGGAGTGCAAAGAGATCTATTGCCTTTGATTGAAGGGACAACAGTTAATACCAAATATGGACCTGTTAAAACTGATCATATATTGTTTATTGCTTCTGGTGCTTTTCATCTTTCAAAACCTTCTGATTTATTACCAGAATTACAAGGCAGATTACCAATTAGAGTGGAATTAAATTCGCTAACCAAAGATGATATGATTAAAATATTGCTTGAGCCTGAAACTAGCTTAATAAAACAATATTCTGCATTAATAGGTACTGAAGATGTACATCTTGAATTTACTTCTGCTGCTATTGAGAAAATTGCGGATTATGCTACTACAGTTAATTTAGAAGTTGAAGATATAGGTGCTAGGAGATTACATACCATACTTGAAAATTTACTTGAGGATATAAGCTTTAGAGCTAGCGAGATGAAAGGAGAAAAAATAATTATTGATGATAAATTCGTCGAAAAACAATTATCAAAAATAATAACTAATCTTGATTTAGCAAAGTTTGTACTATAGCGTTCTTCCTTCAAAGGAAAGACAAAGATATACTATAGTACGATGAAAAAGCAATGCTAACTCATGTAGCAGGCCTAATGTTTTGATATGGCGTACAAGTCACAAATATCAGTGGGTGTTCCTTTCTTGACTTATTCAAAAGAACAAGTTAATGCTGTATTATCTTCAATCTGGTTTGCTCTGGGTACTCACAAGATTTTAATAAATGTCGCTTCGGCAGATTTAGTAAAAGAAGGTAGTGATTTTGATCTTATGATTGCTTGTTCAATACACATCTCAATGAATATTTTTTCAGAACTTGAAATAGCAGATATTTGATAATAGGAAAAGTTAGATAGTTCAATATTTTACCGATAAGTGGTGTTTTGCCTACAGCAATTATT
The DNA here is from genome assembly GCF_057543435.1 of Candidatus Rickettsia mendelii. Lineage (NCBI taxonomy): Bacteria > Pseudomonadati > Pseudomonadota > Alphaproteobacteria > Rickettsiales > Rickettsiaceae > Rickettsia > Candidatus Rickettsia mendelii. Next base: position 68,040 of record NZ_BTGX01000006.1, read on the forward strand.
GCATTTGCTTGAGATAAGACCATATTTATTTAAATAAAAATTGCTTGGAAATGTCTTGTCAGGTAATACTACTCTTTAGTAGTAGGAAATTTAATTGAATTAGTGAATCCTTTTAAAGGTTTGCAAGTTAGTTGTAACTTCTATGGAGGCTAAAATGCAAGATGATCGATAAATTATCTAGATTTTATGGATATGAAAGGTCAAAAAATTGCTAAAAGAGCTTTAAAATCAAAGATTCAAGATAACATAGTCTTGTAATGTTTGGTCCTTCTGGTACAGGTAAATTAAGGTTCATCAGATCTTTTCCAGGAATACTTCCTAAAATGTTCGTAAAGGAAGTTTTAGAATATAGTATAATTTTAGTATTGCTGAAAAATTTTTAGACAGTTAGCTTATTAAAGTAAGGCTGTTTAGAGCATCTCATCATTTACTTGCTACTGCTATGATTGGTAGCAGTGTTAGAAAAAAATAAAACCTAGCAAAATTATACTTGCTCATAATGGTGTATTGTTTCTAGATGAATTACCTGAATTTCTACAAAATGTTATTGATCAATTGAAATGACCTATTGAAAATAATGAAATATTAATTTCAAGGCTAAATATTAATAGGTTATGCTTGTGGATGAAAGAAGAGATTTATTAAATGAAGCAGCGAATAAATTGTGTTTATCAATGCATGCAATACTGTAGATACACAATTATTGCTCTTGAAAATGCAAATTAAGTTTTAAAAATGCATATTACTGAAGCTTGAAGTTATAGAAGAATGGAATAATATACGCATAATTAAAGTTTTTATTTTCTGTAACTGCTAATTTTTTTAGCACTTGATTTTTTTAGAAAAATAGACAAAGAAAATAATATAGCAGGAAATTAAGGTAATAAATCATTAGTACTATAATGAGTTGTGATTATGTTACTTAATGTTTATTAAAAGAGAAATAGGATTATGAAATAGTCGAATGGTTCTCTTGGCAGTACTTAAAAGATGCTGGTTATAGATATGGGCTATACTTATGAATAAAGAAGATAATAGCTTAAAATCTAGGTAGTAGATGTAAATGTATATAGTTTATGCTGAAGAGTTAGGTGTGAAAAAGGCAAAGCTGAAAGAAATATAGGAATAGCAAAGAAAATGTTAATTAAAACAAGATCTATAAGAAGAAATTCATGAAATTATAGAATTATTAGTAGAAAAATAGATAAATTGAAAGCAAACGAAGTATCATAGATAAAATAACTAATGATTTACTTAATAATTGATTATTAAAACTATTTTAATAGTAAAATTTTTGAACACAATAGTTAAAATGAATATATGATAAAGATTTATTTTATAGCTGGTGAAATATCTGGTGATTTTATCGGTGGGCACATAATCCAGAACTTAAAAAATAATAAAGAATTAGAGTTTATTGGAGTTGGTGGTAAATATATGGAAGAATCTGGTATTAAAAGTTTATTTCCTATATCTGAAATAAGTCTAATGGGTTTTATAGAAATAATACCTAATATTTTTAGGATTAGGAAATTAATTAATAAGACAATAGAAGATATAATAAGTAGTAAGCCTGTTTTGTTAATTACTATAGATTCACCAGGCTTTACTTATCGTGTTGCACAACGGGTAAAAAAACTTCTACCTAATTTAAAAATGATCCATATTGTTGCTCCGTCAGTGTGGGCATATAAGGAGAAAAGAGCAGGAAAATATGCAAAAATTTATGATTGTTTATTTGCTTTATTACCATTTGAACCACCATATTTCACTAAAGTTGGGCTTGATTGTAGATATATAGGACATCCTGTAATGGAGCAAGAATTTTATAATGATAAAATAGCTTTACGTAAAGAGTTCAAAATAGATGATAATACGAAAATTTTATGTGTTACCCTTGGGAGCAGAAAAGGAGAAATCTTAAGGCATTTATCAGTTTTTATTGCTGCTATTGAAGAAGTATGTAAGAATTATAAGAATCTTAAGGTCATATTTACTCTTGCAAACTCTAATCATGAAGTAATAATAAAACCATTTCTAGCAAATGTTAAGTTTAATTATTTATTTTCAAATGAAAGGCTAAAAAGTTACGCTGTTGCCGATTTAGCGCTAGCAAAGTCTGGTACTAATACTTTAGAAATAGCTGCTTCTAATACGCCTATGATTGTAGCATATAAGGTTAATATTTTAAGCTTCCTTGTTATTAAAGCACTAATGAAAATAAAATATATTACTTTGATAAATATTATAGCTGATAAAGAAATCATTCCAGAATTTGTTCAATTTAATTGCAGAGTTGCGCTTATTAGTAGCAAACTTCAAGAATTACTATTTAATTCTAAAAAAGCTTACAAGCAGTTAATAGAAAGTCAAGAAATCTTACAGAGACTTAAATCCAATCAATTACCTTCTTATATAGCTGCAGAAATTATTAAACAAGAGTTCTTAAAATAAAGTTATTAAAAAGAAAAGACTAGCATTTGAACTGATCTATAGCATTTTTTGAGTTATAATAAGAAAATATATTTCCATATTTTTAATGTTAATTTGTTTAATTACAATTTCTAAATCATTGGAAATTTTTGTATGTTCCTAAGTATTATCAAAACATATTTCTTGTCAAGAATGTTGATAAGTTTGCTAATTTATTTTGTAAAGCTTTTGTGACTTTTCAGTATATTCTTCATTTTTAGATCAGTTTATTATAGTAAATTAATTTGCATTAAGTTAATTTTGTTACTCATTAGTCATATAGTTTCAATATTTAAATTACTAAATATTGAAACCATTGACTTATTCAACAAAAAGTATAAGATCTAAATTCAGCATGTATCTGATCTCAAGCTCAGTTTTAAGTTAATTTAACTATGTGTCGTTTTAGTTCTTAAGAAAACCATATTTCATGGTAATTGTGTTATTAATATTTTCTGAGTGTTTAAAATTGCAATTGTTATGTTAAAAAATCTATTAAAGACTATAATTTTTTTAATTATAATATCTTTAAGTATATTTATTACTTTACTAAATTTCAGCATATTTTATATTTTTGTGCCTGGTAGCCTTACTCAAAATAAAACAATAATTATTGAGCCTAAATTATCTGTAAATCAAATAGTTACAAAACTTTATTTTAATGAGGTAATTAAATATCCATGGTTATTTAAGGTAATTGCTAAAATTTATTCTATAAAGATTCCTCTTAAAAGTGGTGAATATATTTTTACACGCAATATATCGCCACTGCAAACTTTAAGAATATTAGCAAGCGGTAAGTCTATAGTACATAAGATAATTGTACCTGAAGGTACAGTAGTTAGTGAAATTATAAAGAAAATTAATGAAGAAAACCATTTGTTAGGAGAAATAAAAGGTATAATCCCAGAAGGTTTTTTAATGCCGTCGACTTATTTTTTTTCTTATGGAGATCAAAAAGAGCAGATAATTGATCAAATGAGAAATTTAATGTCTGCTAATTTAGATAAAGTAATGCAATATCTTTCACCGGATTCTCCCTTAAAAACTAGGCTTGAGGTATTAACTCTAGCTTCGATAGTTGAAAAAGAAGCTGGCTCAAATGCAGAAAAACCTATTATAGCAGCAGTGTTCATTAATCGTTTAAAGAAGAATATCAAGCTACAAGCCGATCCGACTACTATATATGCTTTGACTGAAGGAAAATTTAAATTAGCAAGACCTTTAACAAAAAAAGATTTATTACAAGCATTACCTTATAATACTTATTATATTAAAGGTTTACCACCAGGCCCGATTTCTTGTCCTTCATTGCAATCCTTAGAAGCAGTAGTAAGGCCTGCTAAGACAGATGCTTTATTTTTTGTAGTTGATGGAAAAGGAGGTCATAATTTTTCGAATAATCTTAATGATCATAATAGATTTGTTAAGAGTTATAGAAAAAGTTTAATTAAAATACCAGAAATTGGTCCTAAGAAACAAAAAGAAAATTATGAACAATACTGAATTTAGTAAAATAGCTGATATGACAATTGCATATATAGCAGACAAGATAGAAGAGCAAGATAAAGATAGTGTTATAGATGTAGACCTACAAGGTGATATACTAAATCTTGATACGAATAAAGGTTTATATGTAATAAATAAACAAAGTGCAGTCAAGGAAATTTGGTTATCATCTCCGATGAGTGGTCCTTATCATTTCTTTTATGAACAAGGAAAATGGAAAAATAGAGTAGGGCTTGAATTAATGGCTATCTTAACTAATGAACTTGAAATTGATTTTAGCTGTAATACCGATTTATAAATAATGTAATAATTACTTTTAGTTTATAATATTTTTATACTAATTATTTAAATAAAAACCATATAACAAATTTACGAGTTGTTAACAGTATAAAGTTTTTGATTTAATACAAAATATACCTGCTGATATGTTAAGATTTCGTGATATTGACTATACCATTATAACTGCTAAAGCAGCATTGTATAATCAAGTGATTTATAGAATTAAGGCAAATAAAAGTAACTATAGTAATTATGAGAAAGTTGTTAGTAATTAGCGATTATAGAGAGAAGCCATGCTAATTAATGAATAATTGGTAGAAATTTTAAATAGTCTTAGAAAAACTTTTTAAGTTTATATGCCGACAAAAATTTAATACTGGAAAATTCATTGATATTCTTTGCTCTTGAGAAATAGTGATATGAAGGACTACAAGTATTAAATATAGAATTTTCTAATAGTAAAAAATTAGAAGCCTATATTATAGAGAAAAATAATCCGTCTGTTTTTTTATAAAGGAATAATAGCCTTTACATATTATAAAGGAAAAACATTATTAAAGTTTTCCAAAGCTTTAAATTCTGCTAGTTAATAATTGTGAAGAGAATTTACAAGATGAGTATGATAGTAATGTTACAGGTATTTTACTTGATAAACTTATTTAGATTAGTATATTTTTAAGTATAGAAGCAGGAAATTGTTCTAAGAATTATAAATTTTGTTCTTGCTCTCACTATAACACTGATGTAGAAAAGAATCTTTCATGCAAATTGAAGAAGTAATTACTGCAACAAAACGTGTTAAAGCTGTTGAGATTTAGAGCTTGATGATTAAGGAAGTAAAAAAGTTAGAACTAGAAATTTAAGTTTTCTTGGTTTATTAAAAAATATCAAGCATTCATAATGAAAGAAGTGTTGTTTTATTTTTTTAATTATAATATTGATTCTTCTAAGGAGTTTTATGATAAAGTCATTATAACATATACTTTTCGGGATATGTTAGAAAATTCTTGCTTTTGATATAAGAGCATATTGGAGGTATTTTAGAATAAATGACGGTCATATTAATATGATTAAACTCTTACAAATCTTGAAGAACCTAATGAGTCAATATAAATAAGCTAATAAAAATTCCTAGTACTCCATTAGAAAATGCAAAAGATATTGATCCTTTTGATTTTGTTAAAGTAATAGCATTAGCAAAAATCATGATTTCTAAATCTTACTATTTGTCTTTCTGTTGGAAGGGAGGCCAAAGTGCCTGGTGAATTACAGACCTTATGTATCATAGCTGGTTTAAGTTTATATAGGCCTGACTGTAGCTAATCAAATGCCTAAAGGATATACAATAATTTATTTTAGAAATTAAGGCTTGTACAAGACATTTAAAATAGATTATTTAAAACTTAGTTAAACGTTTTATTATTTCTGCTCTATCTATCAAAGCTAAAACTCCTGCGATTTCTGGGCCTGATTCTTTACCGGTTAAAGCAAGACGAAGAGGTAAAAATAACTCTTTGCCTTTCCTACCTGTTACATTTGTTATTTTTTTAGTCCATATACCCCAGATATCTTTAGTGTTTTCTTCTTTTGGTAATAATTCTGCTGCTTGTTTTAAATATTCCTTATCTAAATTTAAATCTTGTATTTTTGGAGTTTTATAACAAATTTCCCACCAATCTTTTATATCAGATAGTTTTTGTAAATTTGGTCTTACCAATAACCAAAAATTCTCATTGATATAATCTGCATCAATTTCCTTAAGACGATTTCTTACTTCCTCGAAATCTAAATTTATCAGTAATTGATGATTTAATCTTGTTAAATCTTTCGGTTGATAAATAGTTGGGCTTTTAGAAAAGCTACTTATATCGAATTGCTTTGCTAATTCATCCATTGATTTATAAGGTAAAATTTGTGCTGATGAACCAAGTAAACTAAAAAAGCTGGCAATTGCCATAGATTCTAGCCCAATTTTGTCTCTAAGAGCTGCAATCTCAAATCCTCCCCTTCTTTTAGAGATTTTTTTATCTTTGTTAATAATTAAACTTAAATGCCCAAAAATTGGAGGAAGAGCATTTAATGCTTCAAACATCTGAATTTGAATAGCAGTATTGCTAACATGGTCTTCTCCTCTAATAATATGAGTAATAGCGCAATCAATATCATCAATTACAGAGCAAAGCATATAAGTCATGCTACCATCGGCTCTTATAACTATCGGGTCGCTTAAAGCTTTACCTTCATATTTAACCTTGCCTTTAATCATATCATGCCAAATAATTGATCCGTGATTTACCAAAAATCTATAATGCGGTTTTCTTTCTTGTTCTATGTATTTCTGTACTTGTTCTTTAGTTAAATTTAAACTAGTACGATCATAAATTGGTGGTAATCCTTTAGATAATTGAAATTTACGTTTTAGCTCAAGCTCTTCTGGAGTTTCATAACATGCGTATAATCTATTGTTTTCTAAAAGTAACTTTTTAATTTCATCATATCTATTGAGGCGACTTAATTGGTTAAATGTTTGATCCCAATTAATGTTTAAAAATTTTAAATCTTTCTCAATAGCATCTTTATATTCCTGTTTACTATGTTTTAAATCTGTATCGTCAAACCTTAAAATAAATTGCCCATCATGCTTTTTTGCATATAACCAGTTAAGTAAAGCTGCTCTAATATTACCGATATGTAGCATACCAGTTGGTGATGGAGCAAATCGTGTTATAACTTTTTTCATTATTGCCTTATTTTCTTGTTATTGTTTGTTTCTTTTCCAATTTTATTTTATTTTCTTCAATAAGCTGCATTGCTTCATCTAAAGTTAAATTTAGAAAATCATATTTTTTAGGTATTGCAATAAACTTATCCATATATTTTATGTAAGGACCAAATTTACCATATCCTACAATGATTCCATCATTAGTATCTTTATGAATACCTATTTTTAGCGGTAAACTTAGTAGCTTTAATGCTATATCAAGTGTGATATCACTTTGTTTTAAATTAGGAGGTAGAGGAGCACGTTTCGGTTTTACTTTACCTTCTTGATTGCCATATTGAATATAAGGTCCATAAGGTCCCTTTTTTAGATATATTTCCATTCCTTTTTTATCAGTACCTAAAACTTTATTCTCATTCGTAATATCATTGCCTTCACTTTCAGCTTTATTGTTATCGTTACCGCTAATGATAGATTTTCTAAAAGTACATTCAGGATAGTTGCTACATGCTAAAAATGCGCCAAATTTACTAAGTTTTAAACTAAGCTCACCTGTTGTACATGAAGGACATTTAGAATCTTTATTTTCACCGAATAAATGATAATCTAGTGCGTTTTGTACATAGCTAATAATTTTAGTTATTTTTTGTTCGTTTACCGATTTAATATTATGATTAAAACCATTCCAAAAATTACTTAAAGCAGATCTCCATTCAAGCTTACCTGCTGCTATTTCATCTAATTCATTTTCAAGTTCTGCTGTAAAATCATATTCAACATATTTTTTAAAAAAACCAACCAAAAATACTGTTACTAAACGCCCAAGCTCTTCAGGTATAAAACGCTTTTTCTCAAGTGTTACATATTTGCGTTCTTGAAGTACTGATAAAATAGTAGCATAAGTTGAGGGGCGACCAATCCCAAGCTCTTCAAGTTTCTTAACTAAGCTAGCTTCTGAATACCTTGGTGGCGGTTCAGTAAAATGTTGATTTGGAGTAATTTCTTTAGTTTGTAACTGTTCATTTTCTTTTAAAGGTGGTAGCATTTTATTTTCTTCTTCTGTCTCATCATCTAAGCTTTCACGATAAACTTTATAAAATCCATCAAAAGCTATAGTTGAGCCGTTAGCTTTTGCTAAATATTCTTTATTTTCTGAAGCTAGATTTGCAATGACTAAATCCATTATAACATTTTCCATTTGGCAAGCTATAGTCCTCTTCCAAATTAATTCATAGAGTTTATAATAATCTTTTTCTAGTTTTTCTTTTAGATCATCAGGGGTATAAGTAATATTTGTTGGTCTTATAGCTTCATGAGCTTCTTGAGCATTTTTTACTTTAGATTTATAAATTCTAGGATTATTTGGTAAATATTTATCGCTATAATTTTTACCAATTAATTTACGTATTTCTAATACTGCATCATTTGATAATGTAACACCATCAGTTCTCATATAAGTAATAAGTCCTATTGTTTCCTTACCAATATCTACACCTTCATAAAGCTTTTGTGCTATTAGCATGGTTTTCTTAGCATTGAAACCTAATTTTCTTGCTGCTTCTTGCTGTAAGGAGGAAGTAATAAAAGGCGGTTGCGGTGCACGTTGCTGTTGTTTCTTTTCTATTTTATCAATATAAAACTTTTGAGCTTTTAATTTTTTAGTTAAATCTTTAGCATCTTTTTCATTAGTAATTGAAAATTTTTCTAGCTTTTGGTCGTTTATATGAGTTAATTTAGCAATGAATGATTCATTATTACTATTTTGCATTTTCAGACTAATGTCCCAATATTCTTCTGACTTAAAACGCTCTATCTCATCCTCTCTTTCACATATTAAACGCAAAGCCACCGACTGTACACGTCCTGCTGATTTACATCCTGGAAGTTTACGCCATAAAAGAGGAGATAGTGTAAAACCAACTAAATAATCCAAAGCCCTTCTTGCTTGTTGGGCATTTACTAAATTATTATCGAGTTTTCTAGGGTGCTCAACAGCATAGGTAATTGCTTTTTTAGTGATTTCGTTAAATGCTACTCTTTTAAAAAAATCATCGGATTTAACTTTGTGTTGTTCTTTTATTACTTCAGCAACATGCCATGAGATAGATTCACCTTCACGATCAGGATCAGTCGCAAGATATACTGAATCAGCTTTTTTAGCATCTTTAACTATGATATCAACATATTTAGCTGCTTTGTCTAAAATATCATATTTCATTGCAAAATTTTCATCAGGTAATACTGAACCTTTTTTAGAAGGTAAATCTCTGATATGGCCAAATGATGCAATAACTTTAAACTCGTTACCTAAATATTTATTTATCGTTTTTGCCTTTGCTGGCGATTCTACTATTACTAATTTCATTGATGGTTATTATTCGTTATAAACTAATGAGATCTCATTATCTGGATTGTGTACTACTTGCAAGCTCTAATTTCAATATTATTGTATATGGGTATAATAGGAAGCGGTAATGTTGCTTCTTTTTGTAAATAATCAAAATTAATAGATACTGCTTATAACAATTGAGTAATAGCAGTTCATTCTTTTTCTGATGGTTCTTTTAGATGCTTTATACTTAGTGTTTTAAAATTAGTATCCATTTCAATAAAATCTTTAAATAAGCTATCATCTTTTCTGATAAATTTTTTATATTGCAGTAAATTAGCTACAATGCTGTCTTCTACTTGATCAGCTTCTGCTCTAATTAATTAATTTTCTTAGATCTAAAAGAAAACTAGCGATAGCAAACACTCCTCTATTCTATTCGGGTACAAATCTTGCTTTGACTAGAGAAACAGACTTTAAACTTATTTCGACTGCTACTCTTAAGGTAAAGCCCTGTTATTATTAAACTTCCTGCTACTAAACTTGTAAATTAATTTTGTATTTTCAGATATATAATCAATACATTCTATGATAAACCTAATAGTTTGAGAAAATATTGATGTACAGCACACGTTTTAAAACAGTGATATATATCTTAAACCTATAGCAACCATATGAGCAAATGCTATACCATTTGCTGAAGCATTACCATACACCTACTATTGGACACACCATATTATAATCTAATAACCCCATATCTTTATAATTTAATTTTGATTTCTTTAGGGCATTAATACCTTAAAGATAAATCTTGAATATTATCATGTAGAAACACCAATAAAAAATTTTAGACCTACATTTTTACTTCTAAATATGCCATAAAATATTGATAGTTTCAAGAATATAAGATATTTTAGATTTTTTAACGGAGATTTTTTTTATCATTAATTCAAAGTTATTTTGTACCTATTGTCTATTGTGACTTAATATTATAGTGTAAAAACTTTTATGTCATTCCTGCGAAAGCTAGAATTCAGAAAAAAGAAAAACAAACTAGAGTTTTAAGTGTTAAAACTCTGCATTACTAGCTTAAAAATTAATTCTTGCTTTTGTAGGAATGACATAAGAGCTATAAACTACAACTTGTCAGCATGTGAGCTTAAGTAATGTGAAATCCCTTCATGTGATGGAGTGATTGCTTCTTCACCTTTATGCCAGCCAGCAGGACAAACTTCACCATGTTTTTGATGATGAGCTAATGCATCAATAACTTTTAGCGTATAGTTAATATCACGACCAATAGGCAAATCATTGACTAGCATATGACGTACGATGAAATCTTTGTCAATTAAAAAAGTCCCGCGTAGTGCAACACTGTCTTCATTAAGTACATTATACACCGAAGAAATATTCTTCTTTATATCTGAAACCATAGGGAATTGGACTTGTCCAAGACCACCTTTATTATGCGGGGTATTTTTCCAAGCTAAATGACTAAAATGAGAATCAACACTAACAGCTACTACTTTGGTATCTCTTTCAGTAAATTCACCAAGCTTATTATGAAATGCTATGATCTCTGATGGGCAAACAAAAGTAAAATCGAGAGGATAAAAAAATAATATTAAGTTGGATCCTTTAGCATAGCGACTAAGAGTAAATTCATTTTCTATATTATTATTAGGCATAACAGCTTTAGCTGTAAAATCTGGAGCATTTTCGCCGACAAATACTGGCATATTCTAACCTTTTATTAATTAATAATCTGTCATGATATATAAAACTAATTATTATTACAACAATAAATCTCTGTAAATTTTTACTTATTTAATTTTTTCTCTGGCGAAACTTTTAATTGGTTAAATATACTTAAAGCTTGTGTTATAAAACTACTTGGTTCTGAGAGATTTGCAGGTAAAATTACAGTATTAGTATCCTTAGCTAAGTTACTAAATGCATTAATATATTGCTCAGCTATTTTCAGAGCTACTGCTTCACTACCACCAGTTTTTTGTACTGCTGTAGCTATAATCTCAATACTTTTTGCTGTAGCAGTGGCAACTAAACCTATTGCTTCAGACTCACCTTTCGCTCTATTTACTTGATCAGTATAAGAAGCCTCTGAATTCAGCACAATCTGTGCTTTTTCACCTTCTGCGTGGTTAATTTTTGCTTGTCTATTACCTTCAGATTCTAAGATCTGTGCTCGCTTTTGGCGTTCTGCAGCTACTTGCAATTCCATAGCTTTAAGTATAGATTGTGGTGGCTGAATATCTTTAATTTCATAACGCATACACTGTATGCCCCAATTTATAGCAGCTTGATTAATTGCTGATACTATAGCGATGTTTAATGTTTCACGTTCTTCAAATGTTCTGTCTAAAGGTAACTTACCGATTTCTGATCGCATAGTAGTTTGTGCAAGTTGCGTTATAGCATAATAAGGATTATTAACACCATATGATGCTGCCATCGGATCAATGATTTTAACATATAAAACACCATCAATAGATAGAGTTACGTTATCATTTGAAATTGCTGTTTGTGCTGTAACATCTATTGCCTCTTCTTTTAAAGTATGCTTATATGCTACTCTTTGTATTACTGGGATCAATAAATTTAAACCAGGCTGCAATACTTTATCAAATTTTCCTAGTTTTTCTACTACCCACGCTTGTTGTTGTGGTACAACTTTAACCATTTGTATTATAATTAAAATTACTATGATACTGAAAATTAATAATGCATATTCCATATAATAATACTCTTTTTATTTTCACTTAATCTTATATTATATTTTTGATTGTAAAAAAAGCATTTGACTCAAAAATACCTAAAAATATTTTGACTTCAGTTGTAAAATGCTACGGCACTATATAACAAAATAAATTTAAAAACTAACTATACATTTTATTGGAGAATAGAGTTTCAATTACTTTTATATCTCATTTTAAGCACTATTAAAATCTTTATTTTAATAAATAAGTTTCCACAGTTTTATTTTATCCTAATATTTTAGTAAAATATCTTGTAGAAATCTATAACAATAATCTTCTAAATTTAGGTGTGATCTTAAAATAACTTAATGTTTTATAACAAAATTAGCCAGATTTACATATACTCAAGTTTTTATTGATTACATCGGAATCTATATTTAAACAGTCAAGGATTGAATGAAAAATATAATCATGGCTAATTTCAGTGCTAGCATAGTTTTTAATAGAAGACACCAATTTAGGATGCTTTAATTTAAAATTATTTGATACCCAAACTATAAAAGGTATAGTTATCTGCTGTGCAAGTAATGGTCCGCCGTGACCATAATATCCTTCTTCTCCCAGTGATTCACCATGATCGGATACATACAATAAAAATGCATTTTTATCTTTAAGTAAATCTATTAAGTTATATAAGAAAAAATCTGTATATAAAATCGAGTTATCATAACTGTTAATTAAAGCTAATTTATCACAATCGCTTGCGTCACTTTTAGCTTTAAGATAGCACGTAGGTGTAAAATGTTCAAATGCTTTAGGATATCTTGCTGTATAATTCCAGTGACTACCAGAGGTATGAATTACTAAAAATTGTTTATCCGAATTTATTATTAGCTCCTTTATAAAAGGAAGCATTTTCTCATCATGATCGTTCAAGGAAAATAAAGCAGAACCACCAGGAACTATAGTAAAGTTAATATCATTATAGATGTTACTTAAATCAAAATTTGCAAAACGTCTCATTAAAGTTTGAGTGCCAATCCAAGTAGTCTTAAAGCCTAAATTAGTTAAAACTGATAAAAAACTATTTTCATATCTACTATTCTCTATTTCACTTGCAGGATAACGTGAAAGTAATGATGGTATAGAAAGATAAGTAAGATTAGAAGAAGATTTAGCTTTAAAAGAAATTAGATTTTCAACAGTCTTTAAGTAAGGAGTTGTATCTCTTTCATAACCGTTAATACCGAAATGATCAAATCTTGCTGATTCTCCTATAACTAAAATACCTATAATGTTTGAATCAGAATTATCTACAAAATTATATTGCTTGCTAATATCTATCCGTGCATGATTTTTATCGCTCAAATTTCCTGCAAAGTTAAGATAAGTATTATTTAGATACTGGATAGGAAAATAGTTTTTTAATATTTTGAATGAAGGCGTAATAATATTATATACAAAAATAAGCAAGCAAGCAGCTGATAATAATCTTGTAACAAATAATTTAGTATCAGAAGCGGTAAAAGTTCTAAGAGTATAAAGACAAGTAAATAAACTGAAAACTATCCATATTATTAGTTTAATGCTGGTTAATTCATAAACTTCATTTAAATCTGTTGAAAAAAAACTACCTATCACTTGTTTAGTAGGTTTTATTTTGAAAAAATAAAGATAATAGCTAGCAATAGCAGAAGTTATAAATAAAAAACTTGCTCCAATTTTTAGCACTACCCTATGTATGCTAAGACCAAAAAATGTTATAAAAGAGAATATATAAATATAGAAAAAATCTTTTGATAGCTCTAATATACCTCTAAAAATCACTGCTTTATAATAATCAAATTTATAAATCAATATTGTGGTGTTAAATAACAAACAATAAATAAAAGCTAAAATTATGGATAGTTTTATTAATTTAGTATCTAAATGTTTTTGAATAGTTTTTAGCATATGAAACACTTAATAAAGTCACCTTATTAACTACCATGATTGTAAATAATCTTCAAGAATTTTATCGGCTTTTACTGCCGAATGCTCCGCTGATCGCTATTGATTATGGTAGCAAAAAGTTGGGGGTTGCTATGTCTAATCAAGGGCATAGCATTGCTATGCCCTTAAGTGTTATAGTTGATGTAAAGAGAAAAGTTCAATTTGCATCTTTACTTAGCATATTTGAAAAATATAAAGTTTGTGGCATTATAATAGGGCTGCCTGTTAATATGAATGGAGAGCTTGAAGCACAAGCAGAAATAGTAATGAAATTTGCTGAAGGATTAGCTGCTATTACAAATTTACCAATATATTTACAAGATGAGAGATTTACTACAAGAGCAGCAAATAATTTTCTTAAATCATTAGGTGTTAAGAGAAAAGATCGTAATAATAACGATGATGCTATAGCTGCTAGTATGATCTTAGAGACTGTACTTGCTTCTATTAAGAGATTCTAATCTTCAACATTTTTGTATTATTTAAAAATAATCTAAATTTAAACAGTATTATTGCCTAAATAGATATAGCAGAAACATATAATATATTATTTTCTTGTACTTTTGCTATTAACTCTATTTGAAATGCAGATAATTTTATACTTCTATAGTAGAACATTAAATAGTCAGTATTCAAAATTAAACTTGTTAGATTATCAATTCCAATATTAGTCATTACTTGCTTTCCATGTAGTTGTGTATTATATCATCATTTGTTTTGACTGCTCCTTTTAAAAATTAAAGATCAACATCACTTTTTTAGTTTCTAAAGGTAATATTTTTGCAACTGATGACTCTCTTTCTGCTATAACAAAGGAATTATGTATATTTTGTAATTTTATTAACTATACATTAAAAATATTTTTTAAATTCAATTTTGGATATTTATGTACATTATGTTTTGTAATAAACACTATAAATTATTTATAATATTTAATTACATATAGTTAAAAAATATAGTCATCAAATATAGCTTCAACTAGTAAGATATTGACACTAAATTTTTGCAAGACTCGTTTGTAATCACATATTTATAATGCTTTAGCAAACTCGCTTTGAAGTCTACTGTCAATACCTACTGCATTTAGATATGTTCAATTATCATGTACTCAAAATCTATTGTAATGATGCGTTATTTATGATAGAAGCTATGTGGTAAAAATAAATAAATATAATATGAAAATATTAATTCTTGGTGTTACTGGTATGCTAGGTAACAGCATGTTTAGGTTTTTAAGTAAAGATGAAACACTTGATATTTGGGCTACAGCTCGTAATAATTTAGCTTATTCGCATTTTCCTAAAAATTTATCAAGTAAATTAATTACAAATGTAGATGTTAAAAATTGCGATTCTGTAGTTGAAGTATTTAACAAAATGAAGCCTAATATAGTAATAAATTGTATAGGGCTTGTAAAGCAACTTGCTGATGTGAATGATCCACTAAAAGCATTACCGATCAATAGTTTGCTACCTCACAGGCTTGCTAGTTTGTGTGAACTTGCTGGTAGTAGGTTAATTCATATTAGTACAGATTGTGTATTTTCAGGGAAAAAGGGTAATTACAAGGAAAGTGATTTTCCTGATTGCTATGATCTTTATGGTCGTTCTAAGTTCCTTGGTGAAGTAGATTATCCACATGCTGTTACTTTGCGTACTTCAATTATAGGTCACGAGTTAGCAGGAAATAGAAGTTTAATCAATTGGTTTTTAAGCTCAGAAGGGTCAGTAAAAGGTTTTGCTAAAGCTATTTACTCAGGATTTCCAACTGTAGAGCTTGCAAGAATAATAAAAGATTTTGTATTACCTAATAAAGAGTTGCATGGTCTTTATCATGTTGCATCTAAACCAATTAATAAGTTAGAATTACTAAAATTATTAAAAGCAATATACAATAAAGAAATTGAAATTATTCCATCAGATGAGGTTGTTATAGATAGGTCATTAGATGCTACTCGTTTTAATGAAACAACAGGATATATGCCGCCGGAATGGCATGAGCTTGTAAAGCGTATGTATGAATTTAAGTAATGAGGTGAAAAGGTGTAGTTGCATTAGTCTTGTGCTATTGTTATCTTATAATTAAATCGCAGTACTTAAAATTTAAGTTATTTAGATACTGCAGTCATAGCCTTATGACCGTATTATATATAGTTTTGTATATATTCCTGATCTACACAACGATACCTTGCATGAATAACATCAATCATACAATATCTTTTAGCTGTTCTCAATAACGTTAATTCATAATAATTTAAAGATAGGTATTAAAAAGATAATGTTTGTAGATAAAACTTTAATGATTACGGGAGGTACTGGTTCATTTGGTAATGCAGTGCTTTCTCGCTTGCTTGAAACAGATATTAAAGAAATTCGAATTTTCAGTAGAGATGAAAAAAAACAGGAAGATATGCGCTTAAGTTTAAATAATCCAAAGCTTAAGTTCTATATCGGAGATGTACGTAACTATAAGAGCATTAACGAAGCGATGAAAGGTGTAGATTATGTATTTCATGCTGCTGCTTTAAAGCAAGTGCCGACTTGTGAATTTTATCCCATGGAAGCAATAAATACTAATATTTTAGGTGCTGAAAATGTTTTAAGTTCAGCTATTAATAACAAAGTTGCAAAAGTTATAGTGCTTAGTACTGATAAGGCCGTATATCCAATTAATGCAATGGGTTTATCTAAAGCACTAATGGAGAAATTAATGGTAGCAAAAGCACGTATGTGCTCACCTAATGAGACGATATTTTGTGCTACGAGATATGGCAACGTAATGGCATCACGTGGGTCAGTAATACCTCTATTCATTAATCAAATTAAACAAGGTAAAGAACTAACTATTACTGAACCAGGGATGACACGTTTTCTAATGTCGTTAAGAGATTCGGTAGATTTAGTATTATATGCTTTTGAGTATGGTCGTCAGGGTGATATTTTTATACAAAAAGCTCCTGCAAGTACAATTGAGACATTAGCTAAAGCATTACAGGAAATATTCAGTACTACAAATAAAGTACGTTTTATAGGCACACGTCATGGTGAAAAGCATTATGAATCATTAGTATCATCTGAAGAAATGGCAAAAGCTGAGGATTTAGGAAATTATTACCGAGTTCCTATGGATGCACGTGATCTTAATTACGCAAAATATTTTGTTGAAGGTGAGAAGAAAATAGCACTTTTAGATGATTATACTTCTCATAATACAAGGCGTTTAAATTTAGAAGAAGTTAAAGAACTTTTATTAAATCTTGATTATGTTCAGGAGGAGCTAAATGCTTAAGGTAATGACTGTAGTAGGTACTCGTCCTGAGTTAATTAAGCTATGTTGTGTAATCTCTGAATTTGATAAATATACTAATCATATATTAGTTCATACTGGTCAGAATTATGCATATGAATTAAATCAGGTTTTTTTTGATGATATGGAAATTAGAAAACCTGACTATTTCTTAGAAGTTGCAGCTGATAATACAGCAAAATCTATCGGACTTATTATTGAGAAAGTAGATGAAGTGCTTGAGAAAGAAAAGCCTGATGCAGTCTTGTTTTATGGTGATACTAATTCTTGTTTATCAGCTATTGCAGCTAAACGTCGTAAAATTCCAATTTTTCACATGGAAGCAGGAAATCGTTGCTTTGATCAGCGAGTACCAGAAGAGATTAATCGTAAAATAATAGATCATATAAGTGATGTGAATATTGTCTTAACAGAACATGCTAGACGTTATTTAATTGCTGAAGGTTTACCTGCTGAGCTTGTCTTTAAGTCAGGCTCACATATGCCAGAGGTTCTTGAGCGTTTTATGCCTAAAATATTAAAATCAAATATTTTGGAAGAATTATCATTAAAGGCAAAGCAATATTTTTTAATTAGCTCTCATCGTGAAGAAAATGTAGATATAAAAAATAATTTAAAAGAGTTATTAAATAGTTTACAACTCCTTATTAAAGAGTATAACTTTCCGATAATTTTCTCAACACATCCAAGGACTAGAAAAAGGCTTGAAGATTTAGAAGTGTTTAAGGAACTCGGGGGTAAAATAAGATTTTTAAGGGCTTTTGGTTTTACTGATTACATAAAACTTCAAATGAATGCATTTTGTATATTATCTGATAGCGGTACTCTTACTGAAGAAGCATCAATCCTTAATTTGCCAGCTTTAAATATTAGAGAGGTACATGAGCGTCCTGAAGGTATGGATGTTGGCACATTAATTATGTCTGGCTTTAAGGCTGCAAGGGTACTTCAATCAGTGAAAGTTATTACGGAAGAGCATAAAAATAATAAACGTATGCAGACTATTGCTCCAGATTATGCTGAAGCAGGTTTTGTTTCAAAAAAGATATTGCGTATAGTTTTAAGTTATGTGGACTATGTTAATTGCACTGTGTGGTTTAAATGATAAAAGAAAAAAAGATATTAGAATGGTGTTCAGCAGATATATTTCATACTAAAATAAATGAGTTTATAGTTTCCGCTTCTAATGTTATGGATATTGGGTGTGGCATTCGTCCTCAGCAATATATAATTCCAGATTTCCTTATTTGTATAGAGCCACATCAAGAATATGTTGAGATATTAAAAAAGAACCTTTCAACTACTAATTCAATAATAATTCCTTTCGATGCCAAAACTGCTCTTGCAGCCTTTCCTGATAAATCTGTTGATTCAATATTTTTAATAGATGTTATAGAGCATATGCCTAAAGAAATAGGAAAAGAAATATTGATTGAATGTGAACGTGTAGCTCGAAAACAGGTTATAATATTTACCCCTTTAGGATTTATGCCTCAAGAAGTACATGATAATGATGGCTGGAACTTACATGGAGGGAAGTGGCAAGAACATAAGTCAGGTTGGTATCCAGAAGATTTCCCTGATTGGGACATAATTGGTTGCCAGGATTTACATACTCATGATACTCAAGGTCAAGCTCTTACTACTCCTTATGGGGGCTTTTATGCAATAAAAAATATAATACATACTGAAAACTATTTTAATAATATATATTCTAAAGAAATTTTATTAAATACTACAAGTAATTTAGATTATTTAAACACTAATTTTCCTGAATTCAGAGAGCAGGTAATAAATAGAGAAATTATAAAAAATACTTTAAAATGTGCATTATGGGCATGCCAGCGTACTGCCGTATTATTAATAGAGCAGGGAAAAACAGTGCCATTAAAAGAAATTCTAGAGATAGTTAATAGTGAAAAAATAGATTTTTTTATAAAAATAACACAAGAATATATATTAAAAGTAAAGAAATTTGCTTCTCAATTTGCTGATATAAATAATATACAAGGATTACTAAATTCTGCTAATGAACAAATAAATATTTTACAAGAATTATTAAAATCTACTACCGATCAACTAATTATTAATACTGAAGAAACATTAACTCTCAAGGAGCAATTGAAAATTAAAGAACAAGAATTAGAAATTAGCAATGAAAGTAAATCTATTGTTATAAGAATCTATAGCAAAATAAAGAGAATATTAAATAAGTTGAAAGCAATATGATAGGAATAATATTTTTTAGGATATAGCTTCTTTTTTAGAAGATTACTTAAATAGGATTCTCTCATATATTTTCAACTGCTGTGATTTTATTAATATATTTTATAACAGATATATTTTACGTATTAGATCTTATAGATGTAATTACATTTGTTTGGGTGATGATTGCATACTATATGTGCATAAAAATTATCATAATTATTACTTTTAGAATGAATATTCTCTTTTGGTACTTTTTTTTGAAAGAAATAAATATTTATCGTGGTTTTGCTTACCAAGCAGTCTATCAGCTATTATAAAGCAATTTAATGCAAAATTAGCAAGTGTTTTTCAATATTTTTATTAGTGGTATTTAGTCTATACCATTGTTTTAGAATAGATTTATCTTTAACACAGGAAGCAGAATTAGCAGCTTATTATGCAAGATATATATAGTCATACTATAATGTGAGTTTTGATCTAGCGGGATATCAAAATAAAGTAAAAGCTTTAATTGAAAATAGAATAAAGGAAGGTTCAGAATGTAAAGAAAATAATTTTAGATTATTAGACTGTTTTATTTATAACTATCTTGAAACCTCCAATTCTGATATAAACTTATTATTAAAATGCTTAGCAGGTAGACAAGGGATATTTTAAGAATTTCAAAATCTAAGTTAAATGAAAATATTGCAAATAAATGGTTATGAATCACCGGGACGTAGGTTTCACGGTTTATCTATAACACCACTTTTAAAAAAATATGGTATTGAATCTAAACACTTAGTATGGGATAAAGATACTAAAAATCCTGAGGTGTTAACATTTGAAGGTACTATCACAAGGAAAACAAATCAAATTCTTCGATTAATAGAAGAACAAACTTCTCTGCAGTCTGTGCTGTATCGTAATGTTCCTAAAATGATAAAAATGCCGGCTTTTCAAGAAGCTGATTTAATACATCTTCATATTATACATTCCGGTTATTTTAGTATAGGTGATTTATCAAAGATTACAAATTTAAAGCCAACAGTCTGGACACTTCATGATCCTTGGGCAATGACTGGTCACTGTATTCACCCTTTTGAATGTAAACGTTGGATGATAGGGTGTGGAAATTGTCCAGATCTTACTACTCCTTTTTCTTTAAAAAAAGATAATACTAAATTACTATTCGACTATAAACTCAAAGCTTATAAAGATGCTAAGTTTGAATTGATTGTAGCGTCAAAATGGATGTATAATATGGTTAAATTATCTCCTTTATTTAAGGGGGTACCAGTACATCAAATTCCTTTTGGTTTAGATTTAGATTTTTTTTATCCTTCTACTACACTTAAAGCTCGTGAGAAGTTCGGAATATCTAAAGATATGTTAGTGATATGCTTTCGTGCAGATAATAATTCTTTTAAAGGATTACCATATATAATCAAAGCTTTAGAAAGAATTAAAACTAAACAATCTATTTGTCTTTTAACTTTAGGTAGTAATAATAATTTTTTAAAGAAATTTAAAGATCATTTTAAAATTATTAATTTAGGATGGGTAAATAATGAAGAAACTGTGCGAGATGCACTAGTATCCTCAGATATTTTTTTAATGCCATCCGTTGCGGAGTCGTTTGGGATGATGGCAATTGAGGCATTAGCTTGCGGCAAACCTGTAATTGTTTTTGATAAAACTGCACTATCTGATGTAGTTTATGCACCTGATGTAGGTATATCAGTACCTTTAAACAATAGTGAAGCTTTTTACCAAGCATTACAGTACCTTATTGATCATCCTAATGAACGAATAGAACGTGGTAAAAAAGGGAGGGAAATAGCTGAATTATATTATAATGAGGAAACACAAGCACAGGGTTTAGCTAAATTATATAAAAAATTGTTAACAAATGAAAATTCTACTTTTAACTGATATGCCACCTTGTCAAAATTTTACTGCCGGTTTGGTACTAGGCCGTTTAGTAAAATTTCTACCAACTGAGCAAATTACTATTTGCTCAATTATTAATCCAATTTTAGAGCCGGTAATACCACCAGAATTACAAAAAATTCCTCATTTAGTATTACACAAACCTAAAGAAAATGCTAAAAGGATATTAAAAGGAAAATTAGGAGAATTGTCAGCTTTCTCTTATGAATTATTGAATGCTTGGCATGTGAAATATAATTTATTACCAAAGATTATTGAGTTCGCTCAGCAGCAAAAAGTTGATAAGTTATGGGTAGTACTAGAAGGACAAACAATTATTCGTTTAGCAAAAACACTTTCAAATACATTAGGTTTACCCTTATTTACTCAAATATGGGATCCTTTTGAATGGTGGCTTCGTGATAATAAAATTGATAATTTTACACAAAAGAGACTTTTAAAAAAGTTTAACGAAATAATTAAGCATAGTACTTTTTGTGCTACTGCTTCGTGGACAATGTCTGAGGATTATGAAACTGAATATAACATACCTACTATACCAGTAATTGCTGGATTACCAAGAGAATTTGCTCACATGCCGGCTATATCACCTAATAATAAAGATGAATTTATAATTAGTATTGCTGGACAATTTTATGCGCAAGCTGAGTGGTTAAGTCTTATTAACGCTCTTAATCATACTCACTGGCTTATTGCAGATAAAAACATTAAAGTTCGAGTAATGGGTAGAACTTTTCAAGCATTTACGCAACTGCCTGCTAATGTTGAATATTTAGGGTGGCATTCTCAGGAGGAAACCATTAGATTGCTTGCTGAATCTGATCTTCTTTATATGCCATATTGGTTTTCTGAAGAATTTTATAAAGAATCAAGTACAAGTTTTCCTTCAAAATTAGTAACTTATTTTGCATCTGGTAGACCAGTTTTTTGTCATGCACCTCTTTACTCATCTCCTAGTAAATACATAAAAGCACACAATGCAGGATATATATGTGACTCATTAGATAAAGAAAAAATATTAAATCTTTTAGAAGAAGCGATACTTGATACTACGTCTTATAGTATATTTGCTCAAAATGGATATAATTGTTTTTTACAAGATTTTACTTTAGAACGTATGAAAGAAACATTTTTTAAATTTTTGGGTCTAAATAATTAAGGTTAACAGTTTAGTGCATGAAACAAAATTCATACATACCTTTAGTTTCAATTATTATTCCAGTCTATAATGGTGCTAACTATATGAAAGAAGCTATAGATAGTGCTTTAGCTCAGACTTATAAAAATATTGAAATTATTGTTATTAATGATGGGTCAAAAGATAACAGTAAGACTGAGAGTATAGCATTATCGTATGGTGATAAAATACGTTATTTCTCTAAAGAAAATAGCGGATGTGCTTCAGCTTTAAATATCGGCATAAAAAATATGCATGGAGAGTATTTTTCATGGTTGAGCCATGATGACGTATATTTACCTAGAAAAATTGAGCATCAAGTTAATATATTAAGTAAGTTAGATAATAAAGATACTATTCTTTATTGTGGTTATGAATTAATTGATAAAAAGTCACGTTCTTTATATTTTGTAAAACCTGATCAAAGATATTCAAAAGAACAACTAGATATTCCATTATTTCCTCTTTTACGTGGGTTAATTCATGGTTGTACATTATTGATTCCTAGTAAATATTTTCAAGTAGTTGGGTTATTTAATGAATTATTAAAATATACTCAAGATTATGATTTGTGGTTCAAGCTTTTTCGAGTAGCGCCTCTTTATTTTGATTCTGAAGTACTTATAAGATCTCGTGTGCATTCTGAACAAAGTACTAATACTGCTTTAAATCAGTTAGAGGAATACGAAGCTTTATGGTCAGGTTTTTTAAAGAAATTAACGCAAGAAGAGATGATTAGAGTAGATGGTTCTGTTCATGAATTTTTATCTTGTATTGCTGCTTTTTTAAAGCAGAATGGATATATAGAGTCATATAAATTAGCTCTTTCCATGGCAGGGCAAAAAGTTGTTATAGGGTTTTTGCCTCCTATCATTATAACAATGATATATTCTTTGAGAGACCATGGGATACGTGCAACAATCATAAAAGTATATAGATGGATAAAAAAATGTCTAGCTTAGGAATAGCTTCGAGTAATTTTATATTTTATGCACCTGGCGTTCATACAGGTGGTGGTTTAGTATTATTAAAGGAGGTTCTGAACACTAAATATTTTGTCAATAACTGGAAATATATTTATTTAGATGAAAGAATAAAAACGAAATTAGATTTATCGAAATCTATAAAAAATTTAATTTATATTAAATCACAGTTATTAGGAGAGTGGGAACTAAGAAAAAACAGTAAAATCGATAATATAGTTTTATGCTTTCATGGATTACCTACATTGTTGCCTATAAAAGGTACAATAATTGTATTTTTACAAAATCGTATTTTATTAGAGCCTCTAAAAAATAATAACTATTCAATTTTAATATTACTAAAAAAAATTTGGTTACGCTTAGGTTCTAGATGTAATATAAAATATATAGTACAAACTCCTTCTATGCTTCAGGCTGCTCAAGAATTTTTAGGGAAAGATATTGATATTACTATACTACCTTTTTCACCTAAAAATACTTTAACACAAAAGAAAGATTTAAATTATATTAAGAAATTTGACTTTATCTATCCTGCAAGTGGTGAGCCTCATAAAAACCATATTAATTTATTTAAAGCATGGAAGCTTCTTGCTGATATAGGTATCAAACCATCTTTAGTTTTAACTATAAAAACTAAACTCTACCATAGACTTTCACTAGAATTACAAAAATATATTAATGATTATAACTTAAATATTGTTAACTTAGGAGAAATATCTTCAGCAGAAGTTTTAAGTTTATATACGCAAGTTTCAGCAGTAATTTACCCATCAAAGTCAGAATCATTCGGCTTGCCTTTAATTGAGGCTACTGAATATAAGATACCTATTCTTGCATCTGAATTAGATTATGTAAGAGATGTAGCAAAACCTATAGAAACGTTTGATCCTAATTCTCCTACATCGATAGCAAGAGCAGTCAGAAGGTTTCTAAACAATCATGAAACTTTGGTGAATGTGAATTCAGCAGAAGAATTCTTAAAGAAGTTATTAGATAATGTAATTACTCTTCAATAATATTTACCTTTGCTTCCATCAATTGTAGTCATATAGTTTATAATTACTAAATCGCTGCCTACTTAATATCATCAGAATTATCCCAATTAAACCTTTAGTACGTACACTGTTTTTTTGATATATGATTATTTTTGCTGTATCATTATCTATTTTATAAATAAAATGGAGCTTTTATGAACAGCTAGATTTTTATGCTGCTTTATAAGCATAATATTTATGTAGTATTTTCATACTATTTGCTAAAATAATTTTAGCAGTAATAGTACCAGTTATCTGATAAATAATGTAAGCCCATAGAGATTCTGCTTTTAATCTTCCCTTCAATTAAAACCTAAGTATTAGCTGAAACTTTTCCTCTTAAAAATTCTATTAACTTAATGAAAACACTTTATAAGTTTTCTTTGCTAGTAAGTAGAATGCAGTAATTATCTATTGTGATATTTTTTAAAAGTTTTTAGTAATGAAATTTGGAGTCTTAAAGTTCGCTTTTAATCTTTTATATTCTTGGCTACTTACAAATTTTTTAGCGAATAAAGCTCCTTGTTTTATATTTAATAAAGCCTTTGTTCTAGATTCGGTAGAGTTTCTGTTATATTTCTATCTAATATATCACTTTTTTCACTACTTCTCCTTGATATGCTGAGACTTTAATAATCACAGCTATTATCATTCTAGCATTGCACTACAGCATTAGATATGTCATAAAGTGTAATTTTAGTAGTTTTTACTCATGTAATATTTGTAATTATTCCTTATATTTGCTATAGTAGATAATTAATCAGATAAAAAACTAATATATTTTATAAACATAATCCTGAAGCTCTTTATCTGTTAACCATTTATATTCTTTTTCTAAAATTTCAAATCTAATTTTTTCTAATTGTTCATCAAGGTTAGGTTCAGGAACTATAGTAGAACCCATAAATTCGAATCCTTGATAGTGAATTTTTAACTTACTACAGATTTTTTGTAGAGATATTAAATTTTCTTCTATATCATCAATAAATATTATTGATTTTGGGTAATAATTTAGTTTGTGTAAAATATATTCAAGTACGCTACCTTTATCATATTCTGCGGTATAAATTATTCCATCTTTTAAAGTAGGGTTACCGTAGCCGACATTATAATCTTCGATTATTATTTCATCTTCTAAAGGTGAAAATTCTTGAAAATTTACTTCTAACTTTACTAACTCATGAGTCCGCCATTCTATCATATCTTCAATTATACCGAATTTCCCAGTAGGAAGTTTAGTAAGACCCATTGCAGGTATATTTTTTTCTTTTAGTATCGCAAATATTTTAAAAATATCTGCATTAACAAATCTAGCTTTACGAACTTTGAAAATGATACTGAGCAATAATTCGCACTCTTTTTTAGTAAGTCTTTTTTCAATATTGTTTACTAATTCTTTTCTGTAATTATGTGTCAATCTATACTCATCACTGTCCATTATGATCACTTCATCAATATCAAAAAGTACTAAGCTATTACTATCTGCTTGTTCTATACTTTTTATAACTTCTTTAAAATCATGAACTTTATTTATTTTACTATACATATTTCATTAATTGTTTATTTAGTTGTATTTATTATTTCGTCTAAGGAATTCATTATTATCTTAAGATCTTCTTCTCTAGATAAATTATGATGCCCGTCCTTAATCAACTTTGTTACTATTTGTGAGCTAGTTATTTTTTCTAATAATTTAAGTGAAACACTATATTGTACATCTTCATCTAACATTCCATGAATTAGATGTATTGGAATATTTATGTTAATCTTATTTTTTGTTAATAGTAAATAATTCTTTGCATCTTCTATCAATTTATAACTAATTGGATATTTATGCTCACAATCCCGTCCATTTATTTCTAATATTCCTTCTTTCTGCATTTTAATTTGATCTTCTTGTGACATATTATGCCAGATATCTTCAGTAAAATCAGGAGACGGAGCTAAACAGATTAGTCCTTTGATTTTAGCTGGGAATGTTAAAGCTGCAAGAAGTGCTAGCCAACCACCCATGCTTGAACCAACTAATATTGCTTGAGTATCAGTTAATTTGTCTAAAACTAGTGAAACTCCTTCTAACCAGTCACTAATTGTTTGCTCTGTGAATTGCCCTGATGCATTTCCATGACCAAAATTATCAAAAACAGTAAAATTATAATTGTGTTTTTTACAATAATCTATTAAATAAAGAGCTTTAGTCGATTGCATGCTAGACATCAAGCCGTGTAAAAAAATTACAGATGGAATATTTGTATTAATTATTCTATAATTATTATAGACAATAAATTTATCTTGTGTTCTATTATAAAGCTTGTTCATTTTAAATAATTATTTTAATAAATTGAGATTTAATGCTTTCATTAAAGTCAAGTAAACGATACAATAAATATACTATTTTGCAAGTAGTTCCTGTCCTAGTTTCAGGAGGTGTTGAAAGAGGTACTATAGAAGTTGCAAAATATCTTAAAATTCTTGGTCATACTCCAATTATCATTTCAGCCGGCGGAACTCTAGTTAAAGAGCTAGATAAAGAAGATATATTACATATTCAAATGAATAGTGCCAGTAAAAATCCTTTTGTAATTCTAAATAATGCAAGGTTAATAGCGCAAATAATTAGAAAATACAATGTTGATATAGTTCATACTAGGTCACGAGCACCGGCATGGAGTGCATACCTAGCAACGAAATGGACAAATGCTAAATTTTTAACAACTTTTCATGGTATTTATAATATTCAAAATAGTTTAAAAAAATACTATAATAATGTAATGCTAAAAGGTAAGAAAGTTATTGCTGTTTCTAATTTCGTAAAACAGCATCTGCTTAAAAATTATAAGATTAATGAAGATAAAATAGTAGTAATTGAACGTGGAGTAAATTATGATTATTTTGATCCAGCAAATTTAACATCAGACAAGCTTAAAAAATGTCGTGATAAATATGATGCCCCAAGCAATGTGCCGATAATATTAATGCCTTCTAGAATGACAAACTGGAAAGGGCATCTTGTGTTAGTAGAAGCATTAAGTAAGTTAAAACATAGAGATTTTTATTGTTTAATGGTTGGTGATTTATCTAGACATCCTAATTTTACTAATAGAGTAAAAGAGCTTATCGCTGCCTTAAAACTTCAAAATAAAATTCAGATTTTTGGTAATGACTCAGATATAATAAATCTTTACGGTATTTCGGATATTATTGTTTCGGCTTCAATCGAGCCTGAAGCTTTTGGTCGAACTATTATAGAAGGACAGGCTATGGAAAAGCTTGTTATTGCAACTAATATTGGTGGGGCAGTAGAAACTATCAATAATAATATAACCGGTTTTCACGTAGAACCAAATAATGCTGAAGCGCTAGCACAGAAAATTGATTATTGTTTCTCGATTTTGGGTACTGATACTGCTAAGAAAATTCAAGAGGCAGCAAGGCACACAGTAATTAATAATTTTTCTCTTGATCTAATGTTACAAAAAAGTTTTGAAGTCTATAAAGAAATCTTAAAAGATTCTTATAATTAGAAATTGATAATAGGCTCCTTTCGAAATTCTACCTCTAGAGTTAATTTATACATTGTTGATCTGGTGCTCAAATCATTACATATTTGTGTGTATGATGCAGTTTGCGCCTCAGTGCTGCTTTTGCAAATTCTATCTAAATTTGAAACCTAATGGGAAATTTTTTATTTTTCCTCTGCATCATTGGTTATATTATTTCTGTAAAACGTTAGTACTATTCTAGGCTTAGAAGAATTAAAGTGTCATATCATGATTTAATCAGCCTTGTTGCATGGGCTATAAAACACACTTGATTCATTTATACGACAGTGGAAATCCAAGAAGAAATATAAAGAAATAGATTTTTTATATTTCTATTTTTTATAAAATTGTGATTGCTTACACTAAATTAAATACTTTTACTTTGGAACCAGCTTTTAGTTAGGGTGACACCTTAGAGATTTTCTAAGCTATAAAATAAAGCTTTATCTTTCAGAAATAAATAATTAACGAGAATACAGCTCAGTCACTAAATGAGCTTCTAGTGTAAAAGGATATGGCACATCGGAAATTATTGGCACTCTTAAAAACTTACCGGTTAATGAAGCTAGATCAAATGACAAATAGCTTGGTGTTGTTTGGCCTTGCTTTGAAAGTGATTCTTGAATAATAGCTATTTGCTTAGAAGATTCTTTAATTTCTACAATATCTCCTTCTTTAAGGCGCATACTTGCTATATTCGCTTTTTTACCATTGACTTTGATATGTCCATGTGAAACTAATTGTCTTGCTGTAAAGATAGTTGGGCCTATATTCATTCTATAAACTATTGCATCGAGTCTGCTTTCAAGTAATCCAATAAAATTTTCACCGATATTACCTTTCATTTTTTGAGCAAGTGAAAAAATATTTCTGAATTGTTTTTCTGTGATACGACCGTAGTGACATTTTAATCTTTGCTTAGCTTTTAAATGTAAACCATAATCTGAAGTCTTAATCATGGTATTTTGCCCATGCTGTCCAGGACGATAATTTCGTATATTAAAAGCATCTTTACTATCACCCCACAGACTAACCCCAAGTCTTCTACTAGCCTTATATTTAGAACGAACAATTTTTGTCACTGATAATAATCCTTAATTGTTAAATTAGTTACATAAGTATATACATTTCTTAAATTAAAGTCAATCGTTGATTTGTAACCTAGAACTTTTTATATTTAAGAAAAAGTGTTTTATATGAATTATATTAAGACAAACAATCAATTTAGATAAAGTGAATCATTCCAGGAGCACAGTTAAAAACTATATCTTACTTATGAAACAGAGTGTAATGTCGTTTGTAATTTTTATAGGTTTTTCAGGAATGTGCCTTACTTCCTCTAAGATGCACCACTTTATAGTTGCTCTAATTTGTATAGCACTTGGTGCAAGTAGTAGGCGTAGCAATTAATATGTGGTATGATAGAGATATGGGTGCTTTAATGAAATGCACTGAAAAAAAGGCCTATAGAGTCCAGAGTGCTATGAGCTTGATGAAAGCTTTATCTTTTTGCTTAATAACAGCATTTTTTCAGTACTTTTTATGGCTTTATGTGTTATCTACTTCAGCTTTATTATTATTAATTTACTATTTTTTATTATATCTGCATTGATGCTATTTTGTTCAAACGTCGTTCTATATACAGTGTTGTTATTGGCGGAGTATCTGGTGCACTTCTACCTATGATAGGTTGTGCTTCGGTAGGTAATACTATATCGACTCAGTTTTTTATATTATTTTTATTTGGACACCACAACATTCATAGGCTCTTGCTTTATTTTATAGTGAAGATTATAAAAATTGTAAAGTACCAATGATGCCTACAGTAAAAGGTATTTTACATACTAAGAAACAAATTCTAATTTATAGTATTCTTTTATTTTTATTACTATTACCTAGTGCCTTTTTGTGTTCATGTGACCTTTATCACTGCTGGAATGCTTAGCTTAGTGTTTATTTATGATTCTGTGCCTTTATTTTATGATAGCCATGATAATAAAACAAGTCAAAAAGCTTCAATAATCTTATTTCTTGATTTCTATCAAGTATAAATAGTTTTAGGCCCTAAATAGGACCTAAGTTCTAAGTTTTTATCTTCCTATACTTATTTGATTTTTTTGCTGATGATTTTTTGGTGGGGTAGCAGAAGATGGAGCAGATACATGTGGTTTGACAGCGCTTTTTATCTTATCTAAACTTGTTAAAGTATTTATATTAGCATTTTTTACCCCATCCATATAAAGGGATATATTATCTTTTTCTTTTGTAAAAGCCTGCATATCGCCTACAATTAAATGTGCAACAGCTTTCAAGCTATGTTTTATAACTTTTACAACATTTTTAAAAATTTGAGAATTATCTTTCTCTACGGTCTCTTCACACCATTTATTTAGCTCTGTTAATTTGTCTTTTATTATAGATAAATGACTTGAGCTAGGGGTTAATTTACTAGTATTATAAGTATCAATAATATTATTTACTTTTTCTTTAAACTCTTTATAATGACTGCTTTGTTTTAGACTATTTGTAATGGTAGTATCTTCCAATAACTCTTTAAGAGTATTGATAATTGTTTCTTCTGGTATTTCTTTTTTAGGAGTATGATTTTTGTTAATTTGAGTAAATCTTTCTTGATGACTATGTCCTTCTACTAATTGATTCATTAGAGAAAAAAATCCTTCTTTGTGATTTCCTAATTTACTTTCCAACCTCCCTAATGTTTGATCATAAGCTCTAATAATACTCTCAAGACGAGGATTTTCTTTATGGTTATTAGTTAATGCTATATAGCGGCTAAGTTCTGGTATTAAAGCATCTGTAAGATCTATATTATGATTATGCTCTTCAAAGAAATTTTTTATTTTTTCTTCAATAACTTTACTATTAGGATTAAAAGATGTGGTCATTATAATACTCTCTCTACTTTATTAACATTCTCAATTTTTTTATTGGAAATTAATTTTCATAAATTAATTTCCTACGCTAGGTATACTATAAATAAATACTTTTGAAAAGTATTTATTTTAATGTTTTATATGATTTTTACAGTATAGAGGTATCAGTAGTAAAAAATCGTATAATAAAGCAGTTACTTGATTTTAAATAATTTCTTGAGACTTTTTTGTAGAAGCTTGTTTACAGGATCGTTAAGTTGGTTTGCCGGTTGTGAATTATTCTGTTCATCTGTATGAGTATTCTTTTTTTTCCTAAAACCTAAAGCATCTTTAATTATATTTTCTGGTTTTTTTGCGCCACTTTTAAAGTCTTTAATAATACTATTAAATACATTATTAACTAAATAAGTTTGAAGGGCCTGAATATCTAATTTATGCTGCGGGTTGTTTATGAGTCCATATAATTTGATAGTTATAGGTGGCAAATCAGAAATAGTAATGCTTGCACTAATATCCATTATATGTTGTGGTAAGTTAATTTGTCCATTTGTATTTGCTTTAGCAGGAGAAGCATCTAAGGTGCATTCACTTAACTTAACTATACCGCGTTCTATATTTCCGCTTACAATGAAATTATTGAAAGATGTAGCTCCGCCGCTAAAGGAACTATTAATAATGTGTAAAAATCCTTCAGTATTTTTAGCATTATTTATTGTATCAACGATGTGATTTAAATCAAATCCACTTATTTTCCCGTAGTGGCTATTTATATTAAATTGTCCATTTAGATTATGAATATATGTATAAATGCTATTACCGCTAGAGTTAAGATCAGCTTTAAAGCTTAACTGTCCATCAGTTATTTTGATTTTACCTCTTTGTGGTGTTAAGTTCTTTAGATAAGCATTTTTAAAATCAATTTTAATTGCTGCGTTTTGATCTTTTCCGGAGCTTATATAACCATTTGCCCTAAGTTCACCATTGTAAATATTTGCATTAACTGAGTTAATATTTAATTTATCTCCAGTAATGGTTAATTTTGCTTTTAAATTATTTATTATTAATGAGTTGTTAGTTAGTTTGTCAATATCTGCAGATAATTGCCCTTCGATTGTGCTTAAAAAAGACAAATTAATAGGATTATTTGACCAAGGAGAGTTATTTGAGAGCACAGAAACATTATGATTAGCTGCAGTATGAGCGTTATTTGAGGTAGAAGTATAACGGTGGCTTGAGATAATTTTCTCTAAATTAATTAATGGGCTATACAAATTAAGATCAAAGCTTGGTTTTTGTCCAGCTAAATTAATCTGACCTTTGGTCAATATATTATTATTAAAAATTGATATTTTGTTATTTATATGGAATATCTCTTTAGCTTTTTGTATTTCGCCGTTTAGTTGTAATATGCTAATATGGTCTATATTATTGATTCCAAGTAGAGCTATAAATGATGTAAAGTTATTAATTTTTAAATTATAAGAAATAGTAATATCTTGCATTGGGTTTTTAAGTTCAACACTTCCAGTGACATTACTATTTGCAGCCGATAAATTAATATTTTGCATAGTTATTACTTGTGAATTATAAATTACATTAGAAGTAAGCATAAGCTTTTGATCAATAATAGGTGGTAATTTATCGGTTTTTAGATTTAGAGCATTAAATAGAGGTTTTAAATTATCTGCGTGTAGTTTAACTTTGCCATTAAAAATATTTGCTTTATCCAGATTAAAGCTAATTTCAGTGATTATATTTCCTGGATTTGCAATAATATTTGATTTTAGATTATTATGTTTTATATCATAATTTAAATTTGCAAGTAGTTCTATATTTGTATAATGAAATTTACCATCTTTGATGGTGAAATTTGTATTATCAGCAGTAATGGAGGCGGTTAGCTCATAATCATTTTGTAACTCAGTTGAAATACCTAAATTTTTAGTATTACCTTTAACATTTGCATTACCTATAAAAGAATTATTTTCGCTATCAAATTTTCCTTCGATTTTAATTTTTTCACTGGCCAGATTAATATTAATATTTAGTGGAATTGTTTTACCGATTTCTTCAATATTACCATCTATATTAATTTTTTGTTCTAGAGCATCTAATGCTAAAGTAAAATATATTGGTCCTTTAAGGCTTTTAATTTTAGTATCTAGATTAATATTATTGAATATTGTTTTATTGCCGCTTTTTATATACAGTATTTTACCTTTTACTATTTTTAAATGATTGATCAAAATAGGCAGTTCTAAAACTTTATCATTCGATGCTACTTGTGTGCTTATCTTATTGTTTGTTTTATTACTATTAGCTGTAGTAAATTGCCAATTTTTTTGTCCGTTACTTAAAAATTCTAGATTTATGATCGGTTTTTGTAATTCTATAGTTGCTATTTCAATTATACCATTTAAGAGAGGTAAAAATCTTAAAGAAGCTTTGGCATTTTCAATATAAACTAAATATGGCTCTTTTGTACCTTTTATTGAAGATAATTTGATTTCAGTTATTGATATAGCAGGATTTGGTAATAAAGATAATTTTATATCGCCATTAATTATTAAATCCCTATTCGTTGCTTCTTTGATCTTATTAATTATTATTCCTTTATAATTATTTAAAGGAATAAAAAATGGAATTACGATCAATAATAATATTATACTTATTAGTGTAATAAGTGAATATTTAAAAGCTTTAGGCATATGGCTTAACCTTTATCATGAAATAATTTAACTATTATATATAAATGCAAATTTAGCTTTGATTGTCAAATTTATATAATTTCTTTACCTTTGATTATAAAAATCTATATATTTAGATATACTTAATAATAAAAAATTTTGTATTGTGCATTTTATTGATAGTAAATAATTTTTTGTTTAAAAAACCTAAGCATGATGAAATTATGCGTAGTGCATCTGAAAATGCTTTAGTTGCTAAAGTATTTTTTCAAATACATTTACCACTACATATAAAATCTTTTTTTCTTAAAGTTCTTAAAATAGAAAAAGTATAGACAATCTATATTTATTTTATTTTCTGCTAAATTTAATAATGAAGATGGTTACTTATTTTCCTCTTGGAACATCAAAGTATTCCTGATCATTAATATAGCTTTTTGCTTATTTTATGTTGGATAGCACTATGTAGAAAGTAATAAATAATATACATTATTAGTATTTTATAATCGCATATAACAATAATACTGATCCTTGGAGTTTTGGGGAGTTATTTGAAAATAGTTGGCTTGTAAAATAGACTAACAACTTGATGTAACAGTTAAGTCAACAGGTTAAAAAAATAAGACATCAAGAATTTAAAGTAAATATGATTATGTTTCTCTTTTATAATTTAAAATCACATAATCATGAGTGATTATTGGAAAAAATTCCTTATTGAAAGGTAGTAATTCTGTTACCTGATCTAAAAATTCTACTTCAATTATATCACCAGCACCAAAATTCAAAATATTCTTAATTTTACCGATTTCTTTATAAGCTTGATCAAGTATCGGTAGATTATTTAAATCTGCTATGTAAAATTCATCTTTGTCTAATTCCGGCAAACTTGATCTTAAACAAAATAGTTTGTAGCCTTTTAAATTTTCTGCTTCATTTCTATTAGATATATCATTAAATGTGCAAATTAATTCTCCTTTAGTATTTTTTCTAATTAGCTTAATATTTATATTTTCTCCTGATTCATTTACTAAATTTCTTTCAAATATTTTTGTAGCAGGTGAGGTAAAAGATTTTAAGATTACATGACCTTTAATTCCATGACATAATTTTATTACACCGACTAAAATTAAATTTTCTAAAAAATTCATTAATTTGCCTTTAAATTTTGATAGTTATATATAATAATATATTTAAGAAGTTTTTTAACAGATTTTTAGGCATGATAAAAAAAATAGTTACCGGCACCATAGTTTGTTTTTCATTACTGTTATTTATAATTTGGTGTGCATTGTCTCTTGTTAATTATAATTCGGTTACTGATAATTTTATTAGTTATTTGGGTATTGCAAAAGAAAATACCAAAAAAACAAAGATGAATAAGTTTCCCTTGCCTTATTTAATTATTGAATCAATAAAAGAAGATGGAAAGCTAGAGTTAGAGCAGATTAAAATTCATTTCTCAATATGGTCGCTTATAAAATTTAATCCTAAAATTAATAAAATAGAAATATTAGATGCTAAATTTTATTCAAATTCTATATTAAATGTTTATAACCATGAAGATTTAATAAAGAATTTCTTTAAATTTAAATTACAAAATATAAATTTGAATGTTACTAATTTAAGTATTATCAATACACAAGATTACTCCATTTTAAGCTTTAGTAATTGCTTATTAGAAAAAGAAAATGCCTTATCATCTAATTATATATTAAAGGCTACAAGTAACTATATAGGCAAAATTTCAGCTTTAATTAATAAGCATGACGATATAGTAAATCTTAGCTTTAACATCTATAATAATGATTATAGTTTTAAGTTATCACAAGTTTATAAAGATTTTAAGCTTAGTAGCGGTAGTGGGGAATGTCAAATTAGAAGTCTAGCGTCGCTAATGTATAGTATATTACCAGACTTAAGTCATATTTTTAACAAAATTAATCAAAATGAGCCTATAAATATTAAATTTAATATTTTGAATACTGAAAATGAAATACAGTTAAGAGATATAATTATAGCATCATCTTTTATTACTGGTAACGGCTTTATTAATATTGCCAAGAATGATTATGTTAACAATACTGTTAAATTAAATTTTCCTCAAATAGATTTGAGCCAACTACCTTTTACAAATACTTCAGTAACATTTGATACTACACCTTCAAATATTAGGTTTATTTTTGCTGATAAATTACTAAAAGTAGACATTACAATTGATGAAATAATTCTAAATAATAATGAGGCGTTAGAAAAAATAGTTTTTGCTTCTAATTTACTCAAAGGTACTTTAAAAATAAATAAGTTTTCAGGTAATATTAAATCAGGTGGAGAATTTAAGCTTGTTGGCGATGTAACACAGAATTCTGTTAGAAGTATGTTTGATGGATATGTATACTTAAAATATTATGATATAAATTCATTACTTAATATCTTAGGATTTAATGATGTTGCCGTTAAAGAATCCACTCCATTTACTTTATCATCGGAGTTAAAACTAACTTTAATAGATTTATTATTTAGGAATTTGTTACTAAAAACAGATAATTTAAATTTATCAGGCAATTTTTCTAGTAAGTTTATTGCTTCAACACCTCGTTTAAATGCTACGTTTAATATATCCTCGCTTGACTTAAACAGTCAAAAATATCCAATAATTTCGCCACTTATTGAATTTATAGAAAATTTAACTAAAGATATGAAAAGTCTAGATTATCTAAGTAAATTCAT
This sequence comes from Candidatus Rickettsia mendelii, assembly GCF_057543435.1. Taxonomy (NCBI): domain Bacteria; kingdom Pseudomonadati; phylum Pseudomonadota; class Alphaproteobacteria; order Rickettsiales; family Rickettsiaceae; genus Rickettsia; species Candidatus Rickettsia mendelii. The sequence goes on from NZ_BTGX01000006.1 coordinate 104,550, forward strand.
TCCTATTAGAACAATAGGGTATTTAGCTAATTTAGATATTTTGGTAGATAGTGTTAAGTATAATGATCATATATTTGATAAAATGAATTTGTTAGTCAAAATTATGCCAGCTAATATAAAAATTAGTAATTTAGATTTTAAAACTAATGATAATTATTTATCTACTAGTTGGAACTTAGATACATCTAGTGTACTACCATCTTTAATCATAGAAGTTAAAGATGGTAATCTTACTACTGATTTATTATCGCCTGCTGGAATACTCATCTTAAGGAATAAGTTAGTAAATAATTATAGTTTAGGTAAAGCTACATTGCAGCTTTATGGCCAATTATCAACATTATCACAAAATGATTTAGTATTGAAAAATGTTAAATTTTATGTAGCAAATAATAATAATCTATTGCAATTCAATAATATTGAAGCAGAATTATTAGGCGGCAAATTTCAAGGAAGTGGTAATATTTTATTAGAACCTTATTCTATCAATTTCGTATATGCTTTGAATACGATAGGTTTAGATAAAGTTTCAAAACTTTTTCCTAAAATATTTCCTACTTTAGACGGAGAAGCAAGTATAAACGGTAATTTAGGCACTAATGGTAATACTTTGCAAAGTCAATTATATAATCTTACTACAAAATCACAATTTGCTATAAATAATATAAATGTTAATAATTTCGCAATTGATTCTTTTATAGAGAAAATTAATGCACATGATTATAAAGTGCAAAATCTTGATTATGATATAAATCATGCTATAACAATAGGGCAAGGGAATATTAGAGGGGTAAGAGGTGATATTGAACTACAGAAAGGTATTGCCCTGTTAAAGAATATAAAGTTTGCAACACAATATAGCGCTGGTACAGCATCTTTTGCAATTAATATATATAATTTTGATATGGATGCATCTAGTATTTTATCATTTTATGTGCCTGTAGCGCTTGTTAAGTCAAATGTTCCAAATATGTCAAATCTGAGTTCAGGCCAAGATACTCTGGCACATCTTAATATAAAAATGCAAGGGAGTGTTTTCGCTCCTAAGAAAACTTTTGATAGTAGTGAGCTAAAACAATTGTTTATGCTACAAACAGAGGAAAATACTAATTCTCCTAACCATTAAAGAGCAAAAAACATATGAATACAACAAAAACTTTAGAAAAAAATATTAGTTTTGAAGAAGCTTTAAGTGAACTTGAGGATATTGTAAAGAAAATAGATAATGGACAAGAGAGCTTAGAAGATGCTGTGAATAGTTTTGAAAGAGGCATTTTACTTAAAAATTACTGTGAAAAAAAACTACGGGAAGCTCGGTTAAAAATCGAAAAAATTACTAAGAGTGCAGATTCTAGCATAGCTTTAGCAGAAACAGAGATATAATGTTTAAAGCATACATTATATATTATTTTAGGATGATAGATTTAATGATAACTTTTCTGCTAGGAAAAATCGTAAATTAATAAATGAATGGTAAGTTTTGAAGAAATAATTTCAACAATAGAAAATAATTATATAGGGCAGGATTTTTCTAAAGATGATCATGGTAAGCTGGAAAGCTACTTAAGAATATCTAAAAACATTAATAGGTTTTTATGAAAACATTGAATGGTAAAGAATTAAAAATTTTGAGCAAGAGAAATATATAGCATGAGGTGCAGCAACTAATTATCTAAAGAAAGATATTTGAATAAATGTTTTAATTGCTAGCATAGCATATGCCATAAATATTCAGCAGAGCATGTAGTAATATTTAAATGTAACATAGCTGAAAATATTAATTATTTAATAACTTTAATTTACAGGTATGCTCGTATGTGTGAGCATATAATTGATTTTGTTTATCGTGCTCCTAAGGTTGTTTTATTCCTCATAATAAATATTGTTTTGATGAGTTTTTGTGTTAGGTATTTAAAAAATATATTATTCCTAATAATTAAAAAAATAAGCACTTAGAAGCTTTAGTGAATTTTTATTAGGGATAGTTGGAAGTATGTGCATATTATCTACAGATTTTGTATTGATCTATTGGTCTATATTGTGAATGATGCTTGCAGATAGTGTAAGTTGGCTTGCAGTGAAGGGTTAAGATCTAAAATTTATTTGGATATTTTAAATTATATGTAAGGTTGTAGCATAGCATGAATGACAATTAATGAGAGAAGGAAAGAACAATTATAAACCTAGTTTCTATAAGGTTATTACTTTGGCGTATTAAGCCTTTATAGGTAAGCAATCAAATGTAATTATTTATTAGTTAGTACTAAACTTTTCTAAATAAAATTTCATGTAGGTTTAGTATGACCATTTATAATCTTGTTTATATTAGATAAAATATTTCTGTAGTCCATTTACCTTACAGCTGCTAATATTGAGAAACTATATTAATTTTATTTTTGTTAAATCAATTGGATTGGTAATCACATAACGCCATAATTTATCAAGACCTTTAGTAATACCTATACGTGTAGTAGTAGAGTATACAGGTCTTAAGTTAGTATCGCTAACAAAAAATTCAGTATTATTAGTTATATCGCATTTATTATGAGAAATATTAATTCCTAGATATTTGCATAATTTACCTGGACCATTCAGATTCCGGTTTTCAGGAGAAATAACATGCACTCCTCTTATTAAAGTTGCAGCTGGGTAACCTTCCATTTCAGTTATAAAATTTAAACAATAATACATACCGTAGATTAAATAAACATAGCTAAAGCCTGCTGGACCAAACATTACATCTGTTCTTTTTGTTTTACCTCTTGCAGCATGACAAGCTGGATCGTCTTGTCCTATATAGCTTTCCGTTTCAGTAATAATTGCTATTTTACTTTGAAAATATAGTATTTTGCCCAGTAATTCAGTACTTACTATGTTAGTTTCTCGAGAAAAAAATTCACGAGATAATGGAATTAAACTCATTATTATAAATATTTGTTTTAGTCACCCCTAACCAAGGAAATAGAGATTTTGATCATGCTGCATTTTATCAATAGGATAATGATAATTAGAAATATCACCAACAGGTTAACTCTAATGTATAGCATTATATAATTCTATTAATCCATTAATTTTAAGTATTATCTTTTTATTTTGCTTTTTCTAAAAGATTTTATTGAGTAACTCCTCTATTATTAAAAAAGTTTTAAATAGATATATTATATTCTAATAATAGTGTTACTACATTCTAGATATTGTTATTTTACTTTATATGAAATATTAAAATTAATATTTAGAGTTTATATGGTAATTCGTCGCTTAATTAACTAGACTATTTATTCTTTTATTGGAATAAGTTTTGCTGTTATCATTTTAAATATAATATAAAAATTTATCTTTATTTGTTAGACAAGCCGTACTAATTATAATTTTCAAAAGCTTAATGGGTGTTTTATTCCTGCTAGAGCTTTAATATGCTTTGTCAAAAATCACTGCGGGAGTGTCCATAATTGAGAAGTATTTTTTCTCATAAATTCTTTCTTTGTTTAGTTTTTATCTTACACATATTTAATAATAATTAAAATGTAAAGAAACTCTTGTGAATTTTGTGATCTTAGAAAACACAAGATTTTATATTATTTATAGTTTTGACTCGGAACTGCATCATATCCTCCATTACAAAATGGTTGGCATCTGATTATTCTCTTGAAAGTAAGCCATAATCCTTTAGCAATACCGTACAATGCTATTGCCTCTTTAGCGTATTCAGAACAGGTAGGATGGAAACGGCAATTATTACCGAGTAGTGGAGAAATAAAATATTGGTAAAACTTAATTAGTAGTAACAAGATTTTAGTCATTTTGAAGTTTATCTATTATATTTACCATTTTTTCTTCAGTGAGATCTTCATAATAATCATCGTTGATCTGTACTACTGGCGCATTCACACATGCTCCTAGACATTCGATCTCAATTAAGCTAAATTGCTTATTGGAAGTTAATTCACCATCTTTTATACCAAGTTTTTTTCTACAAATTTTCATTATATCGTCACTGCCACGAAGCCAACAAGGGGTAGTAGTGCATACTTGTATATGGTATTTACCAACAGGTTTTAAGTTAAACATAGTATAAAAAGTTGCAATCTCGTAAGCCCGGATATAAGGCATTTCAAGCATAATAGCTACATATTCGATAGCAGGAATAGAAAGCCAGCCACCATTTTGACGTTGTGCTAAATCAAGAAGTGGTAATATAGCACTTCTTTTGCCTTCCGTTGGATATTTTTTTATAATTTCTGCTGCTAAACTTAAATTTTCCTTATTAAAGATAAAATCTGTAATTTTTGTACTCATATACTCCTAATAAATGAAGAGTAATAATTTTATTATAAAATAAAAACATATTCTAACAAAGATAGAAGCCTTTATTACCCATTGTTTACTTCTTTGAATAGTACTGCGTAATATTATTCAAAGAAAAGTATTATACTCATCGATCAATCTCTCCAAACACAATATCAAGTGTAGCTATTATAGTAATAACATCTGCCATTAAATGACCTTTCGACATAAAATTAAGTCCTTGCAAGTGAGCAAAGCCTGGGGCTTTAATACGGCATCTATAAGGCTTATTATTTCCTATAGAATATAAATACACGCCGAATTCTCCTTTGGGAGCTTCTACGGCTTTATATGTTTCACCAGCTGGAACCTCATAACCTTCTGTATAAAGTTTAAAATGATGTATCATTGCTTCCATTGATTCTTTCATTTTAGCTCGAGTTGGTGGTGTTACTTTGGGATCATCAGTTTTAACTGCACCTTGTGGCATTTTTTCTATACATTGCTTGATTATCTTAATAGATTCATACATTTCAAGCACACGTACTAAATATCTATCATAACAATCACCGTTTTTGCCTATTGGGACCTCAAAATCTATTTCATTATATATATCATAAGGGTTTGACTTACGTAAATCCCAAGCTATCCCTGATCCTCTAAGCATTGGGCCTGAAAATCCCCAGTCCATCGCATCCTTTTGAGAAACGACACCAATATCTACTAAACGCTGTTTCCACAACCTATTTTCATTTAATAAATTTTCTATATCTTGAAGTTTAGGGGGAAATTGCTGGATAAACTTATCTATATCTTCAAGTAAGCCATAAGGTAAATCTTCAGCCACCCCACCAGGTCTAAAATAATTTGAGTGCATGCGAGAGCCAGAAACACGCTCATAAAATTCCATGATTTTTTCACGCTCTTCAAATAGCCACAATAAAGGAGTAGTCGCACCAATATCTAAAGCTTGACTACCTATATTTAAAGTATGATTCAAAATTCTTGTTAATTCTGAGAATAATACCCTGATAAACTGTGCTCTGCGTGGTACTTTGCATTCTAATAGAGATTCAACAGCTAAAGCAAAAGCATGTTCCTGGCACATAGGTGAGACATAATCAAGACGATCAAAATATGGTATAGCTTGCAAATATGTTTTATGTTCGATAAGTTTTTCGGTACCACGATGAAGTAACCCTATATGAGGATCAGCATTATTAACTACTTCTCCATCCATTTCAAGGATTAGGCGCAATACGCCATGAGTTGCTGGATGCTGCGGACCAAGATTTAATGTGATACTTTTAGTATTATTTGGCATAATATTTAGTTGTTACTATGTATTTTTTTATTCTATAAAATTTGTAGTTTTGTATATTACATTAAATATTTTTACTCTGGATCCAAGCTCTTGGTTCGAATAACATTAACAGCTTTCTCATCACCTGGTAAAACATAAGATGGGCTGTGCCAGTGCGAGCTAAAATCAAACTCACGATATTCTATATCTAAATTAACCGGTTCATAAGCTACCTTCTTTAATTTTTCATTATATTTAACTTGCGTGTAACCAACTAATGGAAAATCTTTACGTAGAGGATGTCCTTCAAATTCATAGTCAGTAAGTATACGCCTCTTATCATCATTATCATCAAATTTTATTCCATACATATCATAAATTTCACGTTCATACCAGCAAGCAGCACTAAAGATGCGCATTGCTGAAGGTATGCTTTCTTTTTCAGATATATGTACTTTTATCATAAGACGCTTATTTAATTTTAAACTGAGTAAATTATAAACTACTTCAAATCTTTTATGTCTTTTAGGAAAGTCAGCGCCAAATAAATCTGTTAATATCGTAAAGCGTAAATCTTCTGACTCTTTTAAAATTTTTAAAAATTGTAATAAGAAACTTTGCTCAATTGTATAAGCTGAATAATCTTTAACTGTTGTAGGTGTTATTAAAATACTAGATTTGGCTGCAAACTGTTCAATGATTTTATCCATGCTTAAAACCTGTAGTACGTTTAATTTTTTTTTGTAACTGCATAAGACCATAAATTAATGCTTCAGCTGTAGGAGGACAGCCAGGGACATATATGTCAACTGGTACAATACGGTCACAACCACGCACTACTGAATAAGAGAAATGATAATAACCGCCGCCATTAGCACAACTTCCCATTGAAATTACCCATTTTGGTTCAGGCATTTGATCATATACTTTACGCAGTGCAGGTGCCATTTTATTGGTTAATGTACCAGCAACTATCATAAGATCTGATTGACGAGGACTTGCTCTAAATAACATACCAAAACGATCCATGTCATATCTACTTGCTGCTGCTTGCATCATCTCAACAGCGCAACAAGCAAGCCCAAAAGTCATTGGCCATAAAGAATTCGCACGTGCCCAGCCAATCACATCATCAATTTTAGTCAGCAAAAAACCTCGGTTTGAAGGTTCATTATTTAATAGCTCATCTTTCCTATAAAAATTACTTTTCATATTAATCTAAATCTAAAGCTCCTTTTTTCCATTCATATACAAACCCAATAATAAGTACTAATAAGAAAAATATCATTGAGAAAAAACCTGTTTTGCCTATTGTATTAAGACTAATAGCCCAAGGAACTAAGAATGTAATTTCAAGGTCAAAAATAATAAATAAAATAGCAACTAAATAAAAACGTATATCAAATTTTGATCTTGCATTGCTAAAAGGCTCAAAGCCACATTCATAAGGTTCTAGCTTATCTTTATTATATTTTTTGGTTGATAACAGGTTCGGCAGAATCATTATGAAGCTCGAAACTAATACCGCAATACCGAAAAATACAGCAATTGGTAAATATTCTTGTAAAAATTTGGCTCCTTGTAGCATATACTTTTTTATTTGTTATATTTCATCTGTAATTTACATCAAATAGTGTCAATTATCAATAGAGTTCTTTTGAAACTCTACTTATGGGTAATTTTGTATGTCGATCCTGTGTTCTAATCTTCACATACTTATTCATCGTTCTGTGTTCTATGTGTTTCATTAAGACTCTTTCCTATAAGCGAGTTTAAAAAGAACTCATTATCAGTAATTTATATCTGCCTTAACTAATAACTTAATTAAAATTAGTACCCAAATACCGCTTGATATCCACCATATTTGCCAAATATTATATGAAATCATACCTATAACATAATAATTTATAAAGCATGCATAAGATGCTGCACTATAATTATCATTTTTTATATTATCAATTTGTTTTAGATATTTATAAATGAGAGTTAAAAATAATATTAACCCTATTATGCCAAGTTCAAGAGTAATTTGTAATATGTTATTGTGGGGATGTAAAGGGAGTGGATGCCATTTTTCACCTTTGTAATTGATAATTTCACTACCTTCAACTGCTATGTATTTAGAAGAAGCAAAACCATAACCTAAAAACGGCTTCTTAGCTATTTTGTTTGCTACAAAATGCCAAATAAATAGACGATGTGCAGCTGAATTATGAGTTGCTAAATATTTTTCTGATAAATATTCTGGATTTATTTGTTTAGCTATAATAGGAAATAGTAATGAGCCAGTTATTAAACCAAGCGTAACTAACTTGAAAAATATTGGTTTTATGAATTTAGCTGAAATAAATACTATTCCGCCAATAATAAATCCTAAAAAACTTGCTAAGCTATCAGAAGTATTTAGTAAATAAAGCACTAATATATAGAGTATGAGTGCATGATGCCCTTTGTGGATAGCAATTAAAATTATAATTGCTATCCAAGTAGTAATTGATAGTAAAGCGCAACCTCGATCTAACATATATAGGTTAAAATTAGGCTTGAATATTTTAACTAAAAAGCCCTTAGAAGAATATTCTATAAAGAATAATAACATTGCCATGAGAATACCGAGTATTAGAGAAATTTTAAGACGCTGACGGTCTTGCAACGGAGGAAAATTACTAACCATAATCCCAAGAAATAATATAATAAAAACCTGAGTAAAAGTAATTAAGCTAGTAAGTGAACAAGATAGTAAACACCAAATAGTAAATAATAATTCTCTCTTGTAATTAGTAAAAAATTTTTTATCAAATAAATATTGTCTATTTTGTAAGATATTACATAACAGAAAAATTGCTACTGTAGCTGATACCGATAAGCCAGCAAGCATACCTAGACTAGGGATTATAAATATTAAACTTGGAATTAAATATTGCATCTAAAAACAATCTTTAGCAAAAATTTCATATATTGGATGTTCGAATGTTGAAAGTGAAATGCTAGCAGAAGTCATCCATCCTTGGAAAAGTAATTTAGGGTCTTCGTCAATCTTATATTCAGTTACAGTCATTAATAGGTAATTATCTTCATTATAAGGATCAAGATTTTTTATACATTTATGTAATTTAATTTTTATGTTACCAAAATATTTTTCTTCTCCAATTTTAAAAGTAATCTCTTGAGAGGTAGCTGTAATTTTATTTAAAGCAATAATTTTACCGTTCTTATAGTTTTTAAATTTTGAAATATTGTTAATAGGATTATTGATATTTAACACTGGAATATTATTGTTAACAATTGTAAATACATCATTCTCAATATTTTCTGTTATAGTATCAGCATTTTTAGCAAATATAGAAAAATTAATGCTGCCTGTAATAATGATAAAAATAATTTGTAATAACTTCATAGGTATAAATATTTTTTTAAAAATTATATACTGTGAGGTATTAATCACAACTAAGTTTTGTGGTAGTTTGTGATAATATGTTATACTATAACTTGATTTACCTTGCCAGGATAGCTTAGAAAATCAACTTGTCATAATGTGATTTAATCATTATATGATATTTTATCTCTAGTAACAAATGAAACATGGTTTATTCAAAAGAGTTATTAAGTTCGATTTTAAGACAAAATTTGCACAGTTTTATAATTAAGGTATTTAATATTATTAATCCATGGAGTATTACCTGAGTATATGGTTAGTGATTATTTAAGTGCAATATTAAGAATGTGATATAATAATTGATATACCTCCAAGGAGTTTAAAATATATTTGTGTTAGCGTAGCTTGGTCTGCTTTTCTTGGAATTGATCTAAAAGAATTATGACTTCTAAAGCTATTTATAGATACTTAGCATAAATACTTAATTAGAGGGGGTGTTTTATTTTAAATTTTGATTGGTATGATGATAGTTTTGATTAGAGCTCATAACCAAAAAAGTAAATTTTTAACTACTGTTAATAATTTTAGATTTCTAACTTATTGTTAGATACTCAGCAATAGAAGAGGGATGAGATATATTCATTATTGATGATCATCACACTTAGTAATAGTAACTTATGGTATAATTTAAAATTACGACTATTGATGTTCAAGATCACTTTTTTAAGTTAATGACTTCAAGGTAAGGAATAGCAATATTTTGGAGATGAAGTGCTGATAAAATGAGAGCAAGAAATAGGCAGCTATAATTATGGTGATCAAGTACAAGAAACTATAACGATCTTTTACATAATAAAACTATGTCTTCTATATCTAACAAATGATTTTCATTTTTTCTGTATTTCCTGTAAATAAAGGTAACTCATGAGAATATAAGTTATTAAATTAATCTTTGGATATATATCTTTTATCATCAAAGATTTTGTTTTGTAATTCAGTTATTATATCACCTATTGTTGATAAATTAGTACTATTAGCTTTAGTAATTTAATTGTCATAATTATTTCTTTATGATTAATTACAAGATGTAATGAATACTCTATAGATTCCCTATAACTGCTTATTGCTATTTTAACAAGATTACCAAATATTTAATTATTACTTGTAAGTTTTGTGTAGTATATAGATAGTTTAGTTGAATCAATAAAGTAAGCAGCAGTATCTTTCTCTCTAAATAGTTGCGACATCATAACAAGCGGTAG
>NZ_BTGX01000007.1:0-664 GCF_057543435.1 Candidatus Rickettsia mendelii
TTTGCGATATGAATATTCAATAGATAGCTTTCAAAGCTTGATTTAAGAAACTCTTAGCCGCATTAGTATTACTTATTAGAGTAGTACAAGCAGAAGTAAATAAAATTGATAGCATCTCCATTCTTATCTAAAATTCTATATAGATATTCTTACTTACCTCTTAACTTTAAACATATGTTTTATCAATCCTCCAACTAAATTCTAAATTTAGGTTTCCAGTACCATCTAAGCCTATCTAAGATCTTCAAAGCATAATATTGAACCCATATAATATTCTTATACTTTAACACTCTGTTAATAATCTCTTCTTATTCTCTATAAATGATACCATGTTTATAATACCACCCCACTACCCATATGATTTATTTTATAAAATATGAATTTAGGATAAGGAATGAAAGGAGAAGAGAAACAATAAGAGATTTCAAAGAGATTGCTAAGTTACAGATAAAGAATCTAGATATGGCTAAGATTAGTTCTACCGCTTGTTATGATGTCGCAACTATTTAGAGAGAAAGATACTGCTGCTTACTTTATTGATTCAACTAAACTATCTATATACTACACAAAACTTACAAGTAATAATTAAATATTTGGTAATCTTGTTAAAATAGCAATAAGCAGTTATAGGGAATCTATAGAGTATTCATTACATCTTGTAATT
>NZ_BTGX01000008.1:0-15661 GCF_057543435.1 Candidatus Rickettsia mendelii
ATGCACATTAAATTTAAATAACATTATTTAAAATCTGATGAATATGAAAGCTCAAGGTATTTACGCTGAAATATTATTACTGACAACTCATTAGCTTGTTAAAGAATATCTTCTAAACTCTATATCATTACTTACCCTTATTCCCTATTTGTAATAAGCCCTTTTTATTTTACTAAATAGGTTTTTCACTTTATAACACTTCAAAAAAACCTTATAATCTACTCACGTTTTTATGAAGATGTCATTCCTATAAAAGCAGGAATCCAGTAATAAATTATATCAAACACAAGTTTTTGTATTTTTATACTAAAAAATTTGTAATTTTTGTATAATATCTAGTATTTTTATGCTAGCTTCATGCAGAAGCAGGAAAATGACATCAACTGCTTTTTAAGAGCCATGCAAATGCTGCACAGGAGCTAAAATTATATAGAATATAAATTCCTCTTACTTTAAAAATTTAATAAAGAATTATGTTAGATAATATTAGAAAAACTGCTGATAGTTTTATAATGCGGGTTTTATTTGCAATGATTGCTTTCGCTTTTATAGGCTTTGGTATTAAAGATGTGTTACGTGGAAGAAGTGGCAAAGATATTGTTATTTTCTCTCATATGAAAAATATATCACAAGAAGATTTTTTACGAGCAAAATCTTTAGAAATTAATGCTATAAATAAGCAAACAGGTACAAATTTGACTGAAGAAGAAATAGAGCAGCTAAATATTGATAATCGAATCTTAAAAAGGCTTATTTACAATAATGCTTTAGATTATTTAGTTAGTTATTACAGTTTAGATTTAAGTGATGATACTGTTAAAACTTTAGTCAAAGAATCACCAGTTTTTAAAAATGAGCGAGGCATTTTCGATATAAAAATTTTAAAAACTTATTTTAGAAATTCTTATATGGATGAAGAAAAATATTTACTAAACTTCAAAGAAAAAACTCTAAAAAATATCTTTGTTAATACTTTTTTAGAAAGTTTCTATGTCCCTAAAGTTATGCTAAAGAATATAATAGATTATATGGCTGAGAAAAGAGATGTAGAGTTAGTACAAATAGATTTACAAAATAAACCAAAAGATTTACAAATTCCTACCCCTACAGATCAACAATTAAAGGATTTTTATCAGAATAATATATCTTTCTTTGAAGTACCGGAAAAACGTAGTTTTTCATATATTAAAGTTGTTACCCAAGAACTACAAATTTCAATTACTAAAGATGAATTGTTAGAATTTTACAATGGAAATAAAGATGAATTTGGTGACCAAGCTTTTGAAACGATACAACAACAATTATATGATTTATTAAAGGCCCAAAAAATCGATATACTCAATATGGAGTTTGCTAAGAAGCTAGAAAATGATGTTGCAGCTGGTTCTAGCTTAGTTGAGATTGCTGAAAAATATAAGTTACCGATCCAAAATGTTAATGGAGTAAGTTATGCAGAACTTATTGAAGATAAAATAATTGCAGAAAATGCTGATAGTATTTTTGAGCTTATGGAAGGAGAATTATCTTATCCTATTGAAGCAGAAGATAAAAGCTATCTTATATTAGTGGAATTAAAGTCGATTCAACCAGCAAAAATACCTGATTTTGATAGTATTAAACAGCAAGTAAATAAAATTTGGATAAAACATAATATTGCTGATTTAAACTTAAAAATTATGAAGGATTTAGCAAAAGAATATAATCCAGATCAAGAAAATATAAAAGAGCTTAAGCTTACCGGCATTAAAATAAGTGAAAAAAGCTATATTAGGTCAGGAATGGAGAATGAGCTAACATTAACTCCTGAAATATTATTATCAATTTTTAATACTAGAATAGGAAGTAATACGCCTATATTTCAAGTAGGTAATGAAGTATATTTTGCGCATATTAAATCTAGAAGTATCGATGAGTTAACAGCTAAAAATATTCATATCAATTCAGAAAAAAATTTAATATATACTATTAAAAATTCTTTAATTGATGAGCTAATTAACTATACAATCAAACAGAATAATATGAAAATGATGGCAGTTAACTGAACAACTATGTGTCTAACAATACAAACTCTAGTGAATGAGATATGAGCTTTAAAGATTTGCCAGAATTTTTAAAATTTTTAGAAAAAAATAGCTTGCTAAAGCGCATTTCTACTGAAGTTAGAACTAATCTAGAAATTACAGAGATTAGTAGAAGAGTTTTAATGCAAGGTGGTACAGCGTTACTTTTTGAGAATGTCATAAAGTCTGATGGCAGTAAATCTACTATACCTGTTCTAACAAATCTTTATGCTAGTATAAACCGTATTTGTATGGGACTTACGCTTCAAGATATTCAAGAGTTAAGAGAACTCGGACATTTACTTGCATTCCTTAAGCAACCGCAGCCACCATTATCTTTTAAAGAAACATTATCCATGTTACCGCTAGCTAAGCGTATATTTGCGATGTCTCCTAAGACTGTATCAAAAGCTGCTTGTCATGAAGTTATCATTGATAATCCAGACATTAATATATTACCGATTCAAAAATGTTGGCCTCTTGATGTTTCTCCTTTAATTACTTGGTCAATAGTAGTTACTAAAGGTCCAACTACTGATAAGATTGATAATTACAATCTTGGTGTATATAGAATGCAGGTTATATCACAAAATAAGCTATTGATGCGATGGTTAAAGTTACGAGGTGGAGCAGAACATCATAAACGCTGGAAAAAAGTAAAAAAAGAACCTTTTCCAGCAGCTGTTGTTATTGGTGCAAATCCTGCAATAACTATGGCAGCAGTAATGCCAATACCAGAAAATATTTCGGAATATAATTTTGCTGGTCTACTTTGTAATGCAAAAGTAGAATTGGTTAGGTGTAAAACTATTGACCTTAAAGTACCAGCACACAGTGAAATAGTACTAGAAGGTTATGTAAGCTTAGATCAGTATCTACCTGAAGGTCCTTTTGGAGATCATACTGGATATTATAATGATGTTGAGGAATTTCCAGTATTTACTATCACAGCGATAACAATGAAGAAAACTCCAGTGTATTTAAGCACCTATACAGGTAAACCGCCTGATGAACCTTCGATTCTTGGTGAAGCGTTAAATGAGATCTTCCTCCCACTGCTTCAACAGCAATTTCTAGAAATTGTTGATTTTTGGCTCCCTCCTGAAGGTTGTTCATATAGAATTGCGGTAGTATCAATTAAAAAATCCTATCCTGGTCATGCTAAAAGAATAATGCTTGGAATTTGGTCTTATTTACAACAATTTATGTATAGCAAATTCATTGTTGTTGTAGATGATGATATTGATGTTCGTAATTGGCAAGAAGTAATTTGGGCGATAGCAACAAGAAGCGATCCAAAGCGGGATACACTATTTATAGATAATGCACCTATCGATTATTTAGATTTTGCTTCGCCTGATTCAGGACTTGGTAGTAAGATGGGAATAGATGCAACTAATAAAACATACCCTGAGACAAATAGAACATGGGGTAAAAAAATAGAAATGAGTCAAGAAGTCATCGACAAGATTAACAGTATATGGGATAGTTTAGATATATAGGCTTTAATTTAGAGCATTTTTATAATAAGAGGAACCAAGCATTATTCATGGTTTAAAAAACTTAAAGTATGGTCATTCATGCAAAAGCAAGAGCGACATAAAATGACCATACATACAAACATTATGTGGCTTGCAACATTCCAAGTCAAGCTATGTAACAAGTTAGTTGGTAAACTTTAGTAGAACTAAATATGTATAATATCTCTCACGAAACAATAATTAATAACTTCAAAGAAATAGCTAATAAATATCAAGAACTTATTTTACATTTCATGCAAGGTAGAGGGAGTATGATTCCTAAAAATCTAATTGATAGTGATAAAAACAGACTTATAGCTTCTTTAATGCTAGAACAGTTTTGGACAAATCCTAGAAAATTTTGTAAGCTTAATGTTGAGTATATTGAAAAACTAAGGGAACTTACTACTAATTCTTTTGCAAAATTTGTTGGCAGTCCAGCAAGAACGATATTTTCTCATGATATTAAAGATAAGAGATTTAAGGATTCTTCATGGGAAGATAATGCTTATTTTAACTTTGTTAAGCAATATTATCTACTTTCTTCTGAGTGGTTAAAGAAAAATATAGATCAATATGAGTTATCAAATGATCTTAGACAACATTTAGAGTTTATCACTAAACATTTTATTGATGCTTTTTCACCTTCGAATTTTGTTTTTTGTAATCCAAAGGTTTTACGTGAAACATTAGAAAGCGGTGGTCAGAATCTAGTACAAGGATTAGAAAATTTTTTAAGCGATATAAAAAACTCCGGTGATGTATTAAGTATTAGAACTACTGATAAATCTGCTTTTAAACTTGGTGAAAATATTGCAGCAACAAAAGGAAAAGTTATATTTCAAAATGATTTAATGCAATTAATATGTTATGAACCAAAAGAAACAGTTCACAAAATTCCAATATTTATTATTCCACCATGTATAAATAAATATTATATACTCGATTTATCTCCTCATAATTCTCTAATATCTTTTTTAGTAGAAAATAATTTTCAAGTTTTTCTTATTTCATGGATTAATCCTGATAGTTCTTTATCAGAGAAATGCTTCGAGGATTACTTAAAAGATGGCATTTTAGCACCTTATGAGTATATTAAAAATCTTGGTTTTAAAAAAATTGATTTTGTTGGATATTGCATGGGAGGAACTTTTCTTGCTATCATCATTGCGTACTTCAAAGCAAAAAAAATAGATTGTGTTCATGGTGCTACTTTCTTTACTACTTTGCTTGATTATACTCATCCAGGTGAACTTGGAATATTTTTTAATGAAGCTACGATTAATTACATTAAAGAAGATATAAAGCTGAAAGGTTATTTTGATGGACAATATTTATCAAATAGTTTCAGTTTATTAAGAGCTAATGATTTAATTTGGTCATTTTTTATAAACAATTATTTACTTGGTAAAGAACCAATACCTTTTGATTTGCTGTATTGGAATGCAGATTCTAATAACCTGCCTGCAAAAATGTATGAGGAATATTTACAAAATACATATTGTAATAACCTATTAAAAGAACCAAATAGTTTAGAATTATTAAAAACAAAAATAGATCTTAGCAAAGTTGATTGTAATTCTTTTTTTGTAGCAGCAAAAGAAGATCATATAGCACCATGGTGTTCAATATATGAAGGTATGAAATTATTAAACGGTCATAAAGTTTTTTGCCTAACTGATTCAGGACATGTAGCAGGTGTAGTTAACCCTCCTGCAGTTGCTAAATATAATTACCACCTTAATGATGATTTAAGTTTAAATAGCCACGACTGGCTTATAAAGGCTCACGAATATAAAGGCTCTTGGTGGAATTATTGGCTTAAGTGGCTTGTAAATAATAATAATACTGAATTAGTAAAATCTTTAGACTATAACAATATGAAAGCAATTGAAGAAGCACCTGGCAGTTATGTTAAGAACTTCAAATATGTATAATCGGTAAAAACTGATAGATTAATGTGGCTTTATGCTATCATTTTGAACTCTTACCCCAAGTATATTTAAAATTAAATATACTTAACAGTAAGTCTTTATTCATAATTCAGGAGTGAGTAGTTTTACCATTGATTATTCAATGTTCTAGCCGATACTCAGGGATAAGGATTGATATATAGTTCGTATTAAGAAATAAAAAATGGAAATTGTGAAGCAACAAAATAATAGATTTATAGAGATATTCTTTTCATTTATGTTAGGTGTAATTGCAGGTATTTATGGGCATAATTCAGATTATTTTATTAATCTAATAAATCAAAAATTATCAAATTCCTCTGTTCCTCAGATAAAACATTCTAATATTTCACAGCTCTCTAAAAGTAAAGTCAGCACTTGTTTTACACCACCGTCTGGGTGTACTAAATTTATAGCGGACAAAATTGATGAAGCAGAGCATTCTATTTACATGCAAGCATATGGAATGAGTGATGTGTTAATTACTAATGCATTAATTAGTGCACAAGCACGAGGAGTACAAGTTAGAATATTGCTTGATCGTAGTAATTTAAAGCAGAAATTTTCTAAATTGCATGAATTACAACGAGCAAAAATTGATGTAGGCATAGATAAAGTACCTGGAATTGCTCACAATAAAGTTATAATTATTGATAAAAAGAAAGTAATAACAGGTTCGTTTAATTTTACTGCTGCTGCCGATAAACGTAATGCTGAAAACGTAATTATGATAGAAGATACAGAGCTTGCAGCTTCTTATTTACAAAACTGGTTAAGTAGAAAAGCAAATAATTAGTAAAAATCTCCAGTGGCTTTTATGTTATTCTTGCTTTTGCAAAAATAACATAAAGACTACATAATAACACTCTGACTATAAGTTAGTTATACAAATTTCTTATTAAATACGCTTTTTTGTACTTGTTCTGCCACATTTTGCATATTATCAGAAGTATGATGAACGTTTTCAACAACATTTTTATTTACTGCTTCTAATATTTTTGCTGAAGATTCATAAGAGATATTTGCAAGTTCTTTAGCATTATTCATGGTTGCTTCGCAAATAGATTTTAAAGATTTTTGATGGCAGTCACTAGCTTGTTTGAAATCTTTAGAGATTAGTATTTCTTTAGTAGTATTTAAAACAGTATTGATGTTATTTTGTATAATTTCAGAGTTTTTCTTAAGTAAAGTTTGAATACTTTCTGTAGCGATGTGGTTGGTTGTTACAAGAATATTCATAGCTCTTTGCATTGTACCAGTAATAGATGAAAGATCTATATTAGGCATATTTTTTATAGAACTCGTGTAAAATTCTGGATTCATATAGGACTTCATTAAATCTAAAAATTGTGTATTATTTAACATTATTTTTCTCCTAAATTAGATTTTGTAAATGTTTTACTAAGAAATTTTTTGTGTTTTACAAGCACGTAATGTAAACATAAAACCTCAGCTCATGCTAACATTTATAAAATTATGAGTCAATAATTGTTAGTATAAGAATTAACATTAAAAATAGTTAAGTTTTTATAAATGTTAGATACTCAAACTCAGGAATTAATAGATAAGTGGAAAAAATACTTAATCTTGCAAAAAAATTACTCTAATCATACAGTTATATCCTATAATAATGATCTTAAGCATTTCATTGAGTTTATGAGTTATTATAATTCATGTTTTATAACGATAAATCATATTAAAGCTGCAGATATAAGATTAATACGAAGTTGGCTTGCAAAACTTAAATGTGATAATTTTACTATTTCTTCAGTTGCTCGTAGCTTATCAGCAGTAAAAAATTTTTATAAGTTTTTAGAAAAAACCATGCAGATAAATAACCATGTAATCTTTTCTATAAAATCTCCTAAAAAAACTAAATTGTTACCAAAAGCTTTATCAGAAGATGATGTAGGCATATCTCTTAATCATATTGGAGAATATGGTAATGTTAAGTGGGTAGAACTTAGGAATAAAGCCTTACTTGTTCTTATATATGCTTCCGGCCTTCGTATATCAGAAGCATTATCAATTACGAAACTTCATCTACAAAATTTGGAATTCATAAAAATAATCGGTAAAGGCAGTAAAGAAAGAGTGATTCCATGGTTACCAGTTGCGAAAAAATTGGTTACTGAATATTTAGGGATATTACCATATAAGTTAGAAGATAATGAGCCAATATTTAGAGGAAAACAAGGTAAGAAATTACAACCACCGGTATTTAATCGTGAATTAATTAAATTAAAACATCTTTATGGTTTACCTGAACATTTAAGTGCTCATGCATTTAGACATAGCTTTGCTTCTCATTTGCTTGAGCATGGAGCAGATTTACGTTCTATTCAAGAGCTATTAGGTCATAAGAGTTTATCTACTACACAAAACTATATTAAAACAAGTATAAAGCACTTAGAATCAGTATATATTACTGCACATCCAATTAAAAAATAAAATATATATTAACAATCTTCTTGCGTTAATTTTAGATTATATATTATATTATTTTAAAACTCTATTAAATATAGGGATTAAAGCTAATATTGAGATATTAATATGCCTAAAATTACTATATTACCTGAAAAATATACACCGTCTAAAGATGAAGAATATATGTGTCCTAATCAACTGGAATATTTTAGACAAAAACTTTTAAGATGGAAAGATGATTTATTAATGGAGTTTCAAGAAACTTTGAATCACTTAAAGGAAGAAAATTGGAATAAGCCAGATTTTAACGATCGCGCTTCCATTGAAACAGAAACGGCTTTCGAGCTTCGTATTAAAGATAGATATCGTAAATTATGCGAAAAAATAGAGGAGGCGTTGTTACGTATTGAAAATAAAGAATATGGCTATTGTGAAGAAACAGGTGAACCAATAGGTATAAAAAGATTAGAAGCAAGACCAATTACTACATTATGTATTGAAGCACAAGAGCGCCATGAAAATTATGAGAGAAGTCATTTAAATGAACTAAGAAAATAAAAGTATATACATGCAAGTACAAATAGTTTGTAACTAGTATTGTTATATATCGTTAACTAAAATATATAGGCAGCAATATGGCAAGGCTCAATTTAAGTATACCAGATGAACTAAATAATAGTTTAGTAAGAGCTTATATGTATTAAAATGACGTAAAGAAATCGAAAATTATTTACAAAGAATTAATGCACCTGATTTTAGAACTTATAATAATGAATGAAGTTAGCCAATGATTAAAAAGAAAAATGTCTAAAGACATATTGGAAAGTAAATCATGAGCAAAACTTGCTAACTCATTGTATGATGTTTCTTTTGATAATCGATAGAACATAATGAAAATGGTCATAGAGTTAAGATATATTAATGTATGAAGTAATTTTTACCCAAATATAAAACTCAGATAATAAATTATAAGAAGTCTTGTGTAACAAAGAACTTTAACGATATGTCTTAAAAGCTAAGGAGGTTAAAGCATTTACTGTTTCAAATAAAGGTAATCCCATAACATTTGAATATGAACCAGAAATAAATGAAACGAAAGCTTCGGCATAGCCAGAAATTTTGTACCCACCTGTTTTATTTAATCCTTCATCTAAAGAACAATAAAAATTAATTTCTTCATTACTTAATTTTTTAAATTTAACAATTGTCTGAACTATTTTTTGTCTAATGATAAGCTGATCATTCTCTTTTTTGATAAAACATAAACCAGTATAAACACGATGACGACGTCCTGATAACATTTTAATACAATCTTTTAATTCTGCGTAAGTGGTAGCTTTTGGTAATATTCTTCTACCTATTGCTGTTACAGTATCTGCAGCTATAATAATAGTTGAATCTTCTATTTGAGATACAACTTTTATAGCTTTTTCGTAGGCAAGTCTTGTAGCTAAAGAACCAGGCAATTCACGCAGACTAGGTGTTTCATCTATATCGGCAGGGATGATTTTCGAAGGAATAATTTTTATTCTTTTTAATAATTCAACCCTTGTAGGAGAACGTGAAGCCAGTATAATGGATAAAATTTTTTTGCTTTGCTGCATGCTTAAGACTAGTGACGATGAATCACACGCCCCTTAGTTAAATCATAAGGAGTCATTTCTACTGTAACTTTATCCCCTAGTAATATTCTGATACGATTTTTACGCATCCTACCGGAAGTATGAGCAATAATTACATGATCATTCTCAAGTTTTACTCTAAAAGTAGCGTTAGGTAAAAGCTCAAGTACTATACCTGTAAATTGAATTAGGTCGTCTTTTGACATTAGATTTATATTTATATGGTCGGGGCGGAGAGATTCGAACTCCCGACCCTCTGGTCCCAAACCAGATGCGCTACCAGGCTGCGCCACGCCCCGAGAATTTAACTTAATTACATTAAATATACTTCATTATTTTCAACAAATCAATTTTTTTATACAAAAATTTGTATGTTCTGTATAAGGTAATATGAATTATTTATATTTTTTAAGTTATTTTTATGTACAAAATAATAGAATTTTTGCTATCATAAAACAGATAAATTGTATCTTTCGATTTTTAAAGTTTCATATACGATTTACTAAGTAAGTATAGAAAATTCATTTTTAAGTAAAGAATGGTAATTATAAGTTGCTGTTTATAGATATAAAATTTCTTGATTTTAAACATTTTTAAATATAACTAATATTTTCTAATTATAAAGTGACGTGATATCTATATAATAAAATTATAAGTTAGAAAAATTTTGTTATTTTAATAATTATTAATCATTTTGCTTTTAGTTCTTTGCAACTCTTGTGCAATAGCAAGTATTAATATTTGCAAAGAAATATTAATCTCAAGCTGTAATTTAGAGAATTAAGTCAAAATTTAGGGAATATTTATGTCCAGTCAAATAAATATTCTAGAAAATCTAATAAAAAAAGAATAGTTACTATTGCATTAGTAGCAGTAGCGATGATACCTACGAGTACTAATACTCAGGACTGCTAATAAACTGAACATCGCCAATAATGCAGTCTTATTCGTTTGCTGACAGTTCATTTTAACTTTTGGTAGTTATATTACTGTCGGTAGGCCAATTGCCGCAATGTACTTAAATAGTATGGTAGTGCAAAAATGACAGTTGCTAATATAAACATTGAACTGTTGATCTTATTTAAGCGAATTTTGCATTAAATATTAAGTATCTATATTGATATAATATGATTTTAACCGGAACACATATTAGTACCATATATGTAGCAATAATAGATACATCAAGGTAATCCTGGTCTGTATCCATTTGCACCAATCAAAAATAGCAAAAGAAAGAGAAACACAAGGTAAAGAGAATCACATTATAACATTTATGATACAAAAATGTTGATTTTCAAAATACCAATAATACTTGGACTATCGATTCTACATATAGTGGTTGTAATAATGTAATTGCTTTTGATTAAACAGATTACATAAATTATGCTTAGAATCAAGTGAATGGTGACCATACAGGTTACACTCAGTTCCAAGTTAAAATCTAGCTTAAATTATAGTAAAAGCTATTAATATTAGTGATGTTAATAAGAATAGGAAGTACAATTGTTACTGATACTTCAGATCTGACTCTTTATCCAAGTTTTGGAGCTGAAATTATGAATATACAACCTGTACAAAACATCAATTTTTAAAAGCAAGGCATTGCTATTTTGTCAGTAATGAGTCACCAAAATAATTTGTTGGGTGGATTAACAGTACATGTTACTACAGGCGATAGGACTATTTCATTAAATGCTATTAATAGAACTGTAGGGATAAAAAGACTTAGTGTATTCACTATCGGTTGCAATATAACTAAATGGAGCAGCTACCAATAAAGCTACTATTACTGGTAATATTTTTGTTTAAAATATTTTGATTGGTAATCAATATATAGAACCTAAACGCAGAGCTACTTGGACTACACCTATTGATACAGGAGTAAACAGTATAATATATTAGATGATAATATTATGGTAACTGTAGATAAATGATGATGCGAATGCTATTATATTAAATTTTGTTGGAAATGAACAAGTTATTAGGTAACATTGAAATAAGTAACAGCAGTTTTCTAATTAACATAATTAAACATTCAAGGTTATAATACTAAGTAAGTAAATTTAGAAGAAGATGTTACAGTTAGCAATTTTAATTTTAATGATGCAGGATTGCAACAGCATGAGTAAATTATTTGCAACAGTACTTAGGGGATACTGGTCCTTATGTATAATTGCATTATGGGCTAAACTTAGTATATAATACAGACTTTGGAGTAAACTTCTAAACATCAGTTTAAATATAAGATTTTTTAAGAAAGCTTATACTTACCTGTTTTTTTCTTCTAATAAAGAAGTAAAATCATTTTTTCTATAAAAATTCTTTACTAAATTACTATAACTTCTTACAGAAAATCTGCTTAATGTAAGATTGATTATTAACCGCTTAAGATACAAGCTTTGTTAGCTGTTATGCAAGAAGTTTAATAAAAACAGCAAAGTTACATTTAAATATAACTATAAAATAATATGCTAACCTTAGAATTAAATATTAGGTTGAATTTATACAGAGCTTATTATTGTTAGTATCTAATATTATTTTTTAGGAATTGCAATGGTTTTTATTGTAATTGCATGTAGTTTTTTATTTAATATTTCTGATAGAGCATTTTTTACTAATTTATGTTGATTAATTAAAGAAAGTCCATTAAATTCAGCATCTGATATTTCTAATGCATAATGGTTTTGATCACCTACTAAATCAGTAATTTTTATTATACTGTTTGGAAAAGATTTCTTAAGTGTTTTTTCTAGCTCTTCTACAGATATCGCCATTGTTCTGTCAATATTAATTATTTATAGGACCTTAAATATTAATTAAATTTTTTTTGGCTTAAAGTAAAGCTTTATATGAATTTTTATCATAGAATTTTAAACATTCATTGATAAAGTCTACTCTTATGCATATAATAATTTATTAAATATATGTATTTGTAATAATCACTATGAAAAAAGAAAGTGAAGAATTAAAACTATTTATCTTAGAATGTTTAAGCATGAAAAAAGCAGAAAATATTAATGTAATTGATTTAAGAGGTAAACATAAATTAGCTGAGTATATTATATTTGCTAGTGGTCGTTCAACTAAAAATGTTGGAGCAATTGCCAAATATGTAGCTTTAGAGTTAAAAAATAAAGCCGGTATAAATTCTAATATTGAAGGGCTTAGTAAATCAGAGTGGGTATTAATAGATGTTGGTACTATTTTAATTAACATTTTTTATCCTGAAACACGTGTACATTTTAACCTAGAAGAGATTTGGGAAAAGTGAATCTTATATTTTTTTACTAATTATAAATTATTTACTTATTAAATGAACGATCATATTCTTATTAATGTTATAATTTTACTCGGTACTGCGGTTTTTATCGTAGCTATACTTAAGCGCTTTAAGCTAAGTCCTGTACTTGGTTACTTGATTGCTGGAGCTGCGATAGGTGATCACGGTTTAAAAATCGTGACATATGACCAAACTAAGTTATTAGGTGAACTTGGTGTAGTGTTCTTATTATTTGCTATAGGTCTTGAGCTATCTTTTGAGCGATTAAAAGCTATGAGGCGATATGTCTTTGGGCTGGGTAGTTTGCAAGTTTTAACAACTGCTATAGTAATTGCTGGCGCAATGGTACTGATAGACAGTAATAGCAGTGCAGCTATCATTACGGGTGGTGGCCTTGCTCTTTCATCTACAGCACTTGTTATGCAGGTTATTGAAGAAAATCGTAGCCAGTCAGCACAAATAGGAAGAATTTCTTTGGCAATTCTTTTACTGCAAGATTTAGCAGTAGTCCCATTGCTTGTAGTAGTTCCGTTGCTTGCTGATAACAATAAGGCTTCTCTTACCGCAGCTCTTGGTATTGCACTCTTAAAAGCTGTAACAGCTTTACTTACAATATTTATTGCCGGTCGTGTTTTACTTCGTCCTGTATTTTCATTCATTTCATCAGAAAGCAATAGTGCTAATGAGTTACCTATTTCGATGACTTTGTTAATAGTACTTTCTGCTGCTTGGGCTACAGAAACATTTGGTTTATCTTTAGCTCTTGGAGCGTTTGTTGCTGGAGTGTTAGTTGCAGAAACTGAATTTAGGTTGCAGGCAGAAGAAAGTATTTATCCTTTCAAAAGTTTATTTTTAGGATTGTTTTTCATGACCGTCGGTATGAATATAGATGCATTAGAAATGTATGAAAAAATATCACATATTCTTACTTTATCTATTGCTTTAATCGTCATAAAAACTTTAATTATAACAGCTTTTTGTATTTTATTCGGCTTTAATAAAGGTGTTGCTTTTTACTCAGGTTTGCTATTATCACAAGGTGGGGAATTTGCTTTTATATTATTCAGTCTAGGTAAGGATAGCGGAATATTGGAAGAAAATACTGCTGATATATTATTACTTGTTGTTACTTTCACTATGGCACTTACGCCATTACTTGCAGCTTTAGGAAAAAAAATTGCTGAGAAAGTTGATAAAGGGCTTGGTAAAACTCCGACTCAGATGATTGAACTTAGTGCAAGAGATTTAACAAATCATATTATCATCGCTGGTCTTGGTAACATCGGTAAAATGGTAGCAAGAGTGTTAGAAGCAGAAGGTGTAAGTTATGTAATACTTGATCTAGATGATGATAGGGTTAAAGAAGAGCTATCAAATGGTTTTCCAGTTTTTAAAGGTGATGTATCACAAGCTGATACTTTAAAGGCATTAGGTACAGAAAGAGCACTCGCTATAATATTGACAATGAATAATCAGGTAACTATTAAGAAATCGCTTAAAACAATTAGTGGTAATTATCCAGACATGCAAGTTATTGTTAAGTTAAAAAGTTTAAAAAATGCTAGAGAGTTCTATGATTTAGGTGCAACAACTATTATTCCGGAAAGTTATGAGACGGGATTGCAGATCGGTGGAACAGTCTTAAAGCGTATAGGTATTAGTGAGCAAGAAGTTAATAGAATAAAAATGCAATTTAGGCTTGGTAATTATATAGTAGCAAAAAAAGAGGATACTTTATCTGAAGTGGAAGATAATGATTAAAATTCTTGTCATTTTCATTACTATAGTATTGTCAATAACAATTAATGCTAATAATAAAAAATTACCTATTCCTAGGTTTGTTTCAATAAGATCTAATGAAGTAAATGCTAGAAGCGGGCCTACAACTAAATCTGCTATAGAGTGGATTTTTATTAAAAAAGGTGAACCAGTAGAGATAATAGCAGAATATGAGCAATGGCGGCAAATACGTGATATTAATGGTGAAGGTGGCTGGATACATTCAAGTGTATTATCAGGTAAAAGATCAGTAGTTATTATTAGTGATAAAGAAATAGAACTTACTAAATCTGCAGATCCTAAAAGCCGAGTTATAGCAAAATTAATGCCTAAGGTTCGTTGTGGTTTAAAAAAATGTAAAAAACAGTTTTGTCAAATTATTTGTAAAGATTATATAGGATGGGTATCTAAAAAATTAATTTGGGGAGTATATGATGATAAGGATAGATATTAAATTCTAATTAATGAAATAATTAATATTAATCATTAAAGCAGGAGTATAAATGTTTTTACCTTATTCTTTTATAAGGAATGATATAGATTATTTTGTTCCTTTTATTAAAAATCTTAGTAATAGCTGCATAAGCTGTTTTCATTAGTTTAAAGCAAGGCATTAGTTTGACTAACGTTTGAGCTTTCATATTCATCAGATTTTAAATAATGTTATTTAAATTTAATGTGCATATGCTTTCAGTTTTTCATATATTTCTTTTCTAATTTTAGTTAATCGATAGTTCTAATGTAGGTTAGGTTTTTCTCGATGTTAATTGTTTTGCGATATGAATATTCAATAGATAGCTTTCAAAGCTTGATTTAAGAAACTCTTAGCCGCATTAGTATTACTTATTAGAGTAGTACAAGCAGAAGTAAATAAAATCGATAGCATCTCCATTCTTATCTAAAATTCTATATAGATATTCTTACTTACCTCTTAACTTTAAACATATGTTTTATCAATCCTCCAACTAAATTCTAAATTTAGGTTTCCAGTACCATCTAAGCCTATCTAAGATCTTCAAAG
>NZ_BTGX01000009.1:0-27503 GCF_057543435.1 Candidatus Rickettsia mendelii
ACTACCCATATGATTTATTGTACTTACAAATGACAGCGCTTGAAATACTTAAAATAATTTCTCTAATATGCAACAAGACTGACTTGATCGCGGAATAACAAAGAAAAATATCAAAACTTAGCAACAAATCCTATATGGCTAAGGCAGTAGGAATATATAGAACTTAGAACGGCATCTTAAAACCAGGTGGCAAATTTATACCGTTTAAAGCACCTGATAAAGAGTTGTGTGAATCCTTATCACATTTTTGTTTTGCATCATTAAAGGCAATTGATATTATTACTATGAAAGCAGGTAATCTAGCAAGAAACATAAAAATAAACTTTTTGCGTTTTTATTTTATCTAAACTTGTAGTATTGTGCTACATTAAGCTTTTTAATTCTAGATTCCAATTTTCGTGAGAGCATGACATAAGAGCTATGTAACAATGTAGTTGTAGCTGAGGCATGACATAGTTTTATTATGCTTTACCAATTTAGACAACAATGCCATTATATTTTGTAATTGGCAAATTGCATTAAATAAGTATAATATAAAACTTTTTAGAGTATTAAGACAGTGTATGAATAAGAAGCTTTATGTTAAGACTTACGGATGTCAGATGAATGTGTATGATTCTGTCAAGATGCAGGACTTACTTTATCCTTTTGGTTATGAGCCTACAGAAAGTATTGAGGAAGCTGATATTATTATTTTAAATACCTGTCATATTAGAGAAAAAGCAGCTGAAAAAACTTATTCAGAACTTGGGCGTATTAAGAAATTGCAAGACACGCGAAAAAAAGATGGTTTAAGCTCTGCAGTGATAGTTGTAGCAGGTTGCGTTGCTCAAGCAGAAGGAGAGGAAATTTTTACTAGAGCTCCTTATGTTGATATCGTTGTTGGTCCGCAATCTTATTATAATTTACCAGAATTAATCGCTAAAGTTGTTAGGCATGAAAAACATTTAATTGATCTTGATTTTGTTGAAGAAGCAAAATTTGATCAATTGCCAGAACAATTACATCCACAAGGAAGCAGTGCTTTTATATCAGTGCAGGAAGGGTGCGATAAATTTTGTACCTTTTGTGTAGTACCTTATACTAGAGGTGCTGAGTTTTCTAGAAATGTAGAGCAGGTATACAGAGAAGCATTAAAGCTTGTGGCAAGTGGTGCTAAAGAGATTATGCTACTTGGACAAAATGTAAATGCTTATCATGGTAAGGGATTAGATGACAAAATATTTAATCTTGCCGATTTAATAAAGCATCTAGCACAAATTCCAAGTTTAGAAAGGTTGCGTTATACTACTTCACATCCGATAGATATGTCAGATGACTTAATAAAATTACACGGCTTGGAGCCTAAATTAATGCCATTTCTGCATCTACCAGTGCAATCAGGTTCAGATAGAATATTAAAAGCAATGAACCGTAAACATAATCGAGATTTTTACTTTAATATAATTAATCGTTTAAGAGAAGCAAGACCAGATATAGTCTTATCTTCTGATTTTATTGTTGGTTTTCCTGGAGAAACAGATGAAGATTTTGCTGATACTTTAGATTTAGTACGTAAAGTAAAATATGGTCAGTGCTATTCATTCAAATATAGCCCACGCCCTGGTACGCCTGGAGCAACTAGAAAAGATCAAGTGCCTGAACATATAAAATCAAAGAGATTAACTATCTTACAAAAAGAACTCTCATCTCAGCAATTAGCCTTTAATAAAAGTTCTATCGGTAAAATAATAAAAGTTTTATTCAGTCGTAATGGTAAATTTGATGATCAAATAATAGGTAAAACACCATATATGCAATCTGTATATATTACGAACTCAAACAAAGATTTACTTGGTAAAATTGTTGATGTAAAAATTACTAAAGCTACAATTAATAGCTTAACTGGTGAAATATTACATTAAAGAATTATGTATAAATATTTATTTTTTTGTCTAAAGATTTTTTTTGTGCTTGCTCTAATAGGTTGTGGAGCTGTAGCATATATAATATATCTTTATTCTAAAGATCTTCCTGATTATTTACAGCTTGCAAGCTATTATCCTCCTTCAGTAACACGTATTTATTCCCGTGATGGCAAATTAATGGAAGAATATGCTTTTGAGCGTCGTGTATTTGTACCAATTAATAGTATACCAATTTCATTAATAGAAAGTTTTATCGCAGCTGAGGATAAAAATTTTTATAACCATCAGGGTATTGATTTATTTGGAATAATTAGGGCAGCGTTTTTTAATATATCGAATTATTTACATCATAGGCGTATGGAAGGTGCTTCTACTATTACGCAACAAGTGGTTAAAAACTTCTTATTAACTAATGAAGTTTCCCTTAAACGTAAGATTAAAGAAGTAATTTTATCTTATATGATCTCAAGAGTATTTACGAAGGATCAAATTTTAGAATTATATCTTAATCAAACATTTTTTGGTTGCGGTGCATATGGTATTGCAGCAGCAGCGCAGAATTATTTTAATAAATCAATAGAAGAACTCACTATTGCAGAATCAGCTTTTATTGCTGCGTTGCCTAAGGCGCCTTCTGATCTTAATCCTGAGAAAAACTATGCTAGAGTCAAAGGGCGCCGTGATTATGTAATAACACGTATGTTTGAAGATGGTTATATAACAAAAGATGCTGCAAAAGAAGCTATAGATAGTCCAATAGTTTTACGCAAACGTGATCGCAATGAGACAGTTACAGCTGATTATTATGCTGAGCAAGTGCGAGAAGAGGTAATTAAAAGATTAAATAGTAAAGAAGAATTTTACACAGGGGGATTTACTATTATTACCTCTTTAGATGCAAAAATGCAACAATTAGCTGAAGACTCTCTAAAAAAAGGTATTAGAGAGTTTGATAGAAAACGTGGTTTTAGAAAACCTATAGCTAATATTTCTACTAATAATTGGCAAGAAGAATTAAAAAAAGTAATACCTCCTACATCACTTTTAAACTATAAACTAGCTGTTATTTTGGAGGTGGCTGATAATTATGCTAGAATTGGTCTTGTTGATGGCACTAAATCACAGATTCCTATTTCTGAGATGAAGTGGGCAAAAGCTAATCTTAAATCAGTTAAGAGTTTGCTTAAAAAAGGAGATATCGTAGCTGTTACAGCTGTAAAAGATTACTATGCTCTTTGTCAAATTCCTGAGGTAAATGGTGCTATTATGGTTATGAATCCAAATACTGGACAAGTGCTTGCAAGCGTTGGTGGGTATGATTTTTATACAAGTAAATTTGATAGAGTAACGCAGGCACTTCGCCAACCTGGCTCTTTAATCAAGCCTTTTGTTTATCTAGCAGCACTTGAAAATGGTGTTAAGCCAAATCAAATTTTTAACGATGGACCTATTGAAATTTCACAAGGACCTGGTATGCCTAGTTGGCGTCCTAAAAATTATGAAGGTAAATTTCTAGGTCAAATTACTATGCGTACCGGGCTTGAAAAGTCCCGTAATCTTGTAACTGTAAGAGTAGCTAATACCGTAGGGCTTACAAAGATCGTCGATATAATTAAGCGATTTGGCATTAATGATGAACCAAAAAAAGTTTACTCTATAGTACTTGGTTCAATTGAAACAACACTTGAGCGTATGACTAATGCTTATGCCATTATTGCTAATGGTGGTAAAAAAGTAAAACCACATTTTGTAGAATTAATTAAAGACCGTAATGGTCAGATTATTTATCGCCGTGATAATAGAAAATGTCTATCTTGTAATGTTTCAGATGCTGATTTAGAAAGTGCAGTATTAGAAATTCCAGCAGAAAATATTTATAGAGTTACAGATGAAGCTAGCGATTATCAAATTACTTCGCTTTTAACAGGAGTAGTAGATAGGGGAACAGCATATTCTGCAAAGAAATTAGGAAAGATTATTGGTGGAAAAACCGGTACTAGTAACGGTAGTAAAGATACATGGTTTGTAGGTTTTACACCGAAAATAGTAGTAGGAAGCTATGTTGGTTATGATACGCCAAGAAGTCTTGGACAAAAGGCGACCGGCTCAACTGTAGTATTACCTATTTTTATTGATTTTATAAGTAATGCTTATAAAGATGAGTCTTCTATCCCTTTCAAGATACCTGATTCAATAAAATTATTAGCTGTAGATAGAGCAACAGGTAAAATTATGCCTAGTGGTGAAATTATTGAGGCATTTAAAGTAAATAATGTGCAAATGTTTGAGAATGAAGATATAATTGATCATCATGACAATATTGATGTTTTTGATTACGTACTAACTATAGATGATCAATCACAGGAGATTTATTAGAGCTCTTGCATAATTGAAGTATTTGTTATTTCTTGAAGTATTTGAAAGAATATTATAAAATCGAAAAGCTTATTAAAATTTAAAGGGATATTATATGCAGATAATAAAAGCTTTAGAACAAATTTTAGCCGATAGTTATGCATTATATTTTAAAACGCAAAATTATCATTGGAATGTAGAAGGGACAGAATTTAGAAGTCTACATTTATTGTTTGAAGAACAATATAAGGATTTAGCAGAAAGTTTGGATGAGCTTGCGGAAAGAATCAGAGTTTTAGGTTCTAAAATTCCTGCTTTATCAAATTTAATAGAATTTGCATCTATAAGTGAACCAAATCCAAATGCAATAGTGAATGAAATGCTTAAAAGTCTAGTGAAAGATCAGGAAATTATCATAGATACGCTATATAAAGGTCTTAAAGTAGCACAAGTGGAAAACGATGAAGGAACTGCTGATGTGATTATTGGAAGGATTAAGATGCATGAAAAGAATAAATGGATGCTGAGAAGTAGTACTAGTTTAATATGAAAATTGCTTGCAACGTTTCTCGGTTTTGATTGTTACATATGTTAATTACATTGTAGTCAGAAGCTGTGAGTGGCTTGCTCTTTTTCGAATTAAACTTGTCTATTTTATTTTTTTTTAATAGGCTTGCTAAATATAAACGAATTGATGGATTGAAATGGAACAATATGATGTAGTTGTAATAGGCGGTGGTCCTGGAGGATATGTCGCAGCAATTAGAGCAGCACAACTAAAGAAAAAGGTTATGTTAATAGAAAAAGAGCATTTGGGTGGTGTATGTCTAAATTGGGGATGCATACCCACAAAATCTTTGCTTAAATCTGCTGAAATGTTTGAGTATATAAAGCATGCTAAAGATTATGGGATTGATACTAAGTCGCCTGAAGTCAATCTTAAGAAGATAGTTGAACGCTCTAGAGAGATTTCAAGTAGACTGGCTGGTGGTGTTAAGCTATTGCTGAAGAAAAGTAAAGTGAACATAATAGATGGAGTAGCTACGCTTGATGCGAATAAAATAGTACATATAAGTTCGCAGGGGAATAAATTATCTATAAAAACAGCTAATATTATTATAGCTACTGGAGCACGTCCTAAAGTTTTAAAAGGATTTGAGCCTGATGGTAAACAAATTTGGACTTCTAAAGAAGCTATGATACCACAGCAAATACCAAAGTCTATTATCATTGTAGGTTCAGGTGCAATTGGTATAGAATTTGCTTCATTTTATAATAGTATAAGTGTAGATGTTACTGTAATTGAAGCTCATACTAGGATATTGCCTGCCGAAGATGCAGAAATTGCAGGAATTGCTCATAGAAGTTTTGAAAAAAGAGGAATAAAAATTATTACAGATGCTAAGTTAATCAAGCAAACAAAGTTAAAAGATAAAATAGAAGTTGAACTAGAATTAGCAGGTAAAATACAGAAAATTCAATCTGAAATCTTATTTATGGCTGTAGGCATTACGGCAAATACAGAAAATTTAGGCTTAGAGAAAACTAAAATTAAAGTAGAGGATGGTTATATAATTACTAACAGATTGATGCAAACTACAGAATCTGGTATTTATGCAATAGGAGATGTAGCAGGAGTACCTTGTTTAGCTCATAAAGCAAGTCATGAAGGCATTATTGCAGCTGAAGCTATAGCCGGTTTAAAGCCACATTCTATTAATAAGCATAATATTCCTGGCTGTATTTACTCTTATCCACAAATAGCGAGTGTTGGTTTGACAGAAGAAGCAGCAAAGGCATTAAATTATGAGCTTAAAATAGGAAGATTCCCTTTTATAGCGAATGGTAAAGCTTTAGTTAGTGGAGATAGTGAAGGGCTAATAAAAACTATATTTGATGCTAAGACTGGTGAGTTACTTGGTGCGCATTTAATAGGTTCAGAAGTTACTGAATTAATTCAAGGATATGTCATTTTTAAAAATCTAGAAGGAACAGAGCTAGATTTGGTTAACACCATTTTTCCACATCCAACTTTATCAGAAATGATGCATGAATCAGTACTTAATGCCTATGATAGAGCGTTGCATTATTAAGTATTAAGAGTTAAAGAAGTGAAAAAAGATCATCTAATTCAAAATTATGCAGTAGCATTATTTAAGAATGCTAGAATAGGTAACATTGAAGAAAAGATATTTGAGGAAATTAAAGCCATAAATTATATTATTGAAGGTAATTTTAAGATTAAAGAATTTTTATCTTCTCCTATAGTAAATAAAATAAATAAAGAACAACTGATTGATTTATTGATAAAAAATACTACAGCAAGTAAAATAGTACAAAATTTTTTGTTGTTATTAGTAAAAAATTCTCGTATGTCAATTTTACCAGAAATATTAAAAGCTTATAACAGATCATTATATGAGAGTAAGAATATAAAAATAGTGCAAGTTATTTCTGCAAGTAAGTTACAACCGCAGGAGCAGGAATGGGTTAAGTCTAAGATAGAAAAGCAATTAAAGCAGAAAACAAAATTGATTTTTGATATAAATTCTACTGTTGTTGGAGGGATTATAATTAGGTATGATAATGTGCTTCAAGATTACTCAATAAAAGGTAGCCTTGATAAAATAGCAAAAATTTTAAAGAATGTTAAAATTGCTGCATAAATTATTATATATATTATGTTATTATGCCTTGATTTTGACTGCAATGTCTCAAAAACAATTTGTAGTGGTATATTTTATTAGAACTAGTGGTCAGAATCGCAGTATGACAATGAGCTTTCTAAGCTGCTCAAGAACACCTACAAGTTCGTTGCATTATGCTATGACACAGTCCATATAGGAGACGTAAATTAAATGAAACTAAAACCTATAGAAGTAACTGAGATATTACAAAAAGAAATAGCAAATATTAATCAGTTAAGTGAACTCGAAGAAATAGGGGTGGTAATAACTGTTGGAGATGGTATAGCTACAATTTACGGTCTTGCTAATGTAAAGTCGGGTGAAGTAATAGAATTTGAATCAGGAGTTAAAGGTCTTGTTTTAAACTTAGAAAATGACAGTGTTAGCGCCGTAATTATAGGCAATGATAATCAAATACAGCAAGGAGATAAAGCAAAAAGAACTAGAGAAGTCTTAAAAGTACCTGTTGGTGCTATTTTACTAGGGCGTGTAGTTGATGCTATAGGTAACCCTATTGATGGTAAAGGTGAGATTGTTACTAAAGAATATAGAAATATTGAGATGAAAGCTCCAGGGATTATAGAAAGAGCAAGTGTTAATGAGCCTGTGCAAACAGGTATAAAGGCTATAGATTTGCTAATACCAATAGGTAGAGGACAAAGAGAATTAATAATAGGTGATAGGCAAACAGGCAAAACAGCGATAGCTGTTGATACTATTATTAATCAAAAACAATCTCATTTGCTAGATAATGAAAAAGACAAAATTTACTGTATTTATGTGGCTATTGGGCAAAAAAGATCAAGTGTTGCTCAAATAGTCAAAAAATTGGAAGCTGCAGGAGCAATGGATTATACTATTATTATTTCAGCTACTGCCTCAGAAGCTGCTGCTCTTCAATTTATTGCACCTTACGCTGCATGTAGCATGGGTGAATATTTTCGTGATAACGGTATGCATGCACTTATTATTTATGATGATTTAAGTAAACATGCCGTAGCATATAGACAAATCTCATTATTACTTAGAAGACCACCAGGGCGAGAAGCATATCCAGGAGATGTATTTTACTTGCACTCAAGATTACTTGAAAGAGCTGCTAAAATGTCGGAAGAAAGAGGAAGTGGTTCTCTTACGGCATTGCCTATAATAGAGACGCAAGCAGGAGATGTATCAGCTTATATTCCAACAAATATTATTTCAATTACCGATGGGCAAATCTTCTTAGAAAGTGAGCTATTCTATAAAGGTATAAGACCAGCTGTTAATGTTGGGATCTCAGTGAGTCGTGTTGGTTCTGCTGCGCAAATAAAAGCTATGAAACAAGTTGCAGGTTCAGTAAAGCTTGAGCTAGCTCAATTTAGAGAGCTTGAATCTTTTGCGCGATTTGGATCAGACTTAGATCCTATGACCAAAGCACAAATCAACCATGGTAAAAAGCTTATTGAGATATTAAAACAAGCACAATACAATCATTTTCCAGTAGAAGAGCAAGTAGTAAGTATTTATGTCGGCACTAAAAAATATCTAAATAACATACCTACTGAGAAAATTAAAGAATTTGAAGATAAATTGCTTACAGAAATGAGAGTAGATAAAAAAAATATTTTCGAGTCAATTAAAAATCAGCAGTGTATAACTGAAGAGACTGAACAAGAATTAAAAACATTCTTAGAGGGTTTTACTAAAAATTTTATTAAACACAGTTTATGTCAAATTTAAAGCAGCTAAGAACTAGAATTAAGAGTGTTAAATCTACGCAAAAGATTACTAAAGCAATGCAATTAGTATCAGCTTCTAAAATGGCAAAAATAAAAAATCAAATAGCTAATTCAAATTTTTATATTGAGGCTATTAGTAAAATGATGTCTACTATATTAGTATCATCTGATATGTATGAGCTATCTATAGAAGAGCAAAAATTTTTTAGTATAGTACCAAATAAAGCAAATTTATTGATAGTTATGACGTCTGAACGTGGTTTATGTGGAACGTTTAATCATAGTATAATTAAGCAAGTTAAGCTTGATATTAAAGATTTAGAAAGTAAAGGAGCGCAAATAAAAATTATTATTATTGGAAAAATGGGTTATAAAACACTAAAAAGACAGTATGCAAGTTATATTGATAGTTATTTTGAACTACCAAAAATACATGATGAGTATCTAATACTTCAAGTAAAACAAAGAATTATGTCGGCAGTTAAAAATTTGGAAGTTAGTAATTGTATTATATATTTTAATAAATTTAAAAACGCCATAATGCAAATTATGACTAAAAAGAAAATTTTACCGGTAGAAAGATATCATGATAACTTAAGTGCAACTGACTCTAACTATATTTATCAATATGAAGGAGAAAATCTAATTTCTAACTTGATTAATTTATATGTGAATTCTCAGGTAAACTATGCTTTATTGCAAAATAGAGCAAGTGAAGAAGGGGCAAGAATGACTGCCATGGAGAATGCAACAAATAATGCTAATGATTTAATAAGTAAGTTAGTTTTAAAACTTAATAGATCAAGACAAGCTATTATTACCACAGAGTTGATAGAAATTACATCTGGTTTGAAGGTGGAAGTGTAGAGTAAGAAAATGTGTTATGCCGTGGTTTGTGGACCATAGCATCTCTGGGAATTATAACTATAAGATGTATTTCTAGATATCGCAACCTTGATACAGAGTCTAGTACAATATGTCATTATTAAGTTATTTTTTAAGATAATATGGCCAAGTTATGGTATGACATTAATGATTTATTATGTTATAGAAAAATATTATCTTAACAAAAGAAAAAGTAATGACAAAAAATATCGGAAAAATTACTCAGATTATTTCAGCAGTAGTTGATGTAAAATTCACAAATAATGCTAAACTACCAGCGATTTTAAATGCGCTTGAGTGCTATAATGATAATCAAAAAATAGTGCTAGAAGTGTCACAACATATCGGCGATGGTACAGTACGTTGTATTGCTATGGATTCAATAGAAGGATTGGCTCGAGGAATAGAAGTAATAGATACTGGTGAGCCTATTCGTATACCTGTAGGAGTTGAAACATTAGGACGAATCATGAACGTTATAGGTGAACCAATCGACGGTAGAGGGAAAATTGAGAGTTCAAATCTTTCTTCTATATATAAGCCTGCTCCAGCTTTTACTAATCAATCAACCGAACTTAATATATTAGTAACTGGTATTAAAGTGGTTGACCTACTTGCTCCTTATACTAAAGGAGGTAAAATTGGATTGTTTGGTGGCGCAGGTGTTGGCAAAACTGTATTAATCATGGAGCTTATTAATAATATAGCTAAAGCTCACGGTGGGTATACCGTATTTGCTGGAGTAGGAGAGAGGACTAGAGAAGGTAATGATCTTTATCATGAGATGATTGATTCTGGAGTTATTAACCTTGAAGAATTAAGAAAATCAAAAGTAGCTCTTGTTTATGGACAAATGAATGAGCCCCCTGGAGCTAGAGCTAGAGTTGCATTAAGCGGTCTTACTATTGCAGAAAGTTTTAGAGATATGAATGAAGGGCAAGATGTTTTATTTTTTGTAGATAATATTTTCCGTTTTACTCAAGCAGGTTCTGAAATATCAGCTCTTTTAGGTAGAATTCCATCAGCTGTTGGATATCAACCTACTCTTGCTACCGATATGGGAGAATTGCAAGAGCGTATTACATCTACTAAACATGGCTCAATCACTTCTGTGCAAGCCATATATGTACCGGCAGATGATTTAACCGATCCTGCGCCTGCTACATCTTTTTCACATTTAGATGCTACAACGGTACTTAGCCGTCAGATAGCTGAGCTTGGGATTTATCCAGCTGTTGATCCTTTAGATAGTACATCGCAAGTACTAGATCCAATGATTGTTGGAGAAGAGCATTATAGTGTTGCTAGAAAAGTTCAGCAGATTTTACAAACATATAAATCACTTCAGGATATTATTGCTATTTTAGGTATAGATGAGTTATCTGAAGAAGATAAATTGATTGTCAGTCGTGCTCGAAAGATACAGCGTTTTTTATCTCAGCCATTTCATGTAGCTGAAGTATTTACCGGATCTGAAGGAAAATTCGTTAATTTAGCTGATACTATTGCAGGTTTTAAAGGACTTATAGAAGGTAAATATGATGATTTACCGGAAACTGCTTTTTACATGGTTGGAACTATAGAAGAGGCTGTAGAAAAAGCTAAAATGCTGAAAGTATAAGCCATGTAATAACCTAAAGACTAGCATTAAAATGAACGAAACAATTAATATTAAAATTATTACGCCTTTAAGTATTATTTTTGAAAGGGAAGTTAAAATGGTGACCTTACCTGGAGAAGAAGGTGTATTCAGTGTATTACCGAGGCATGCTCCTATGATGATTAGTTTAAAAGCTGGTTTAGTAAAAGTTTTTATAGATAATATGCATGAGGTTAAGCTTACATATCTTATTTCTAAAGGCATAACTAAAGTAACGGCAAATTATATTAATATAGTTACAGAAATAGCTATTGATGTTACAAATTTCAGTGAAACGGAAATAGTAAATAAACTCATCAATTTTCAAAAATCTATATAAATCTCTCTTAGATTATATTAATCTGTTTGAGAAAACCACATTTTGGATTAAGCTAACTCTAGCTATTAGAATTTGAGAAGTAAATGTTAAAAGTAAATAATTCAGAATATCTTAAAGAACTATTAGTTGATAATATTTCATACAAAGTTTATGATATAAATAAAGCAGTAAAAGATATTAATCTTCCTTTAGAAAAGCTACCATTTAGTTTAAGAATATTATTTGAAAATGTGCTACGTAATAGCAGTTCAAAACAAAGTTTATTTGCATTCAAAGAATGGCTAAAAACTAGAACATCAGATTCTGAAATAGATTTTATGCCAGCAAGAGTCTTAATGCAGGATTTTACTGGTGTGCCTGCGATTGTAGATCTTGCTGCTATGCGTGATGCAATGAAAAAGATTAAAGGTGATCCTCTAAAAATTAATCCACTTATTCCAGTTGATCTTATAATAGATCATTCAGTAAGTGTTGATTCTTATGCTTCTAGTGATTCATTTGATAAAAACGTACAGATGGAAATGAAACGTAATATTGAACGTTATGCATTTCTTAAATGGGGACAACAAGCATTTAATAATTTTAGAGTTGTTCCGCCTGGCACTGGTATTTGTCATCAGGTAAATTTAGAATATTTAGCAAAAGTAGTGTGGCATAAAGATAGTATAGTTTATCCTGATAGTTTAGTTGGAACAGACAGCCATACCACTATGATAAATGGGCTATCTGTACTTGGCTGGGGAGTCGGAGGTATAGAAGCAGAAGCTGCCATGTTAGGACAGCCACTTACAATGATTTTGCCGGAAGTGATAGGAGTAAAGCTAACAGGTAAATTAACAAATATGGCTACTGCAACTGATTTAGTTTTAACTATTACCGAGTTACTACGTAAGAAAAAGGTAGTAGGTAAATTTATTGAGTTTTACGGTGAAGGTCTTAAAAATTTAACTGTTGCTGACCGCGCTACTATTGCAAATATGTCACCTGAATATGGTGCTACTTGTGGTTTTTTCCCAATTGATCATGAAACAATACAATATTTAAAACTGACAGGTAGAGAGCAACAGCAAGTTAAATTAGTAGAACAATATGCAAAAATGCAAAATCTTTGGTATGACTCTAAACAAGAGGCAGAATATACCGATATTTTAGAATTAGATTTATCAACAATACATAGCGTAATTGCTGGTCCAAGACGCCCACAAGATAGAGTTGATTTAAAGGATATTGTAAGTAATTTTAAACATGAATTATCTTCTCTTGCTTTAAATAATAACACAGATATCAATAAAAAATATAAGATATCAAATCAAAACTACGAGATTGGTAATGGATATGTAGTAATTGCGGCAATTACTAGCTGTACTAATACTTCTAATCCTACTGTTATGATTGGTGCTGCATTACTTGCTAAAAAAGCATTAGAATTTGGACTAACGGTAAAACCTTGGGTTAAAACTTCCTTTGCTCCTG
This sequence comes from Candidatus Rickettsia mendelii, assembly GCF_057543435.1. NCBI lineage: Bacteria > Pseudomonadati > Pseudomonadota > Alphaproteobacteria > Rickettsiales > Rickettsiaceae > Rickettsia > Candidatus Rickettsia mendelii. The sequence continues at coordinate 13,008 of NZ_BTGX01000009.1, forward strand.
GTTCGAAGGTTGTAACAGAGTATTTAAGGCTTAGCGGTCTTGATAAATATTTGGATCAATTAGGTTTTAATTTAGTAGGGTATGGCTGTACTACTTGCATTGGTAATTCTGGTCCTTTAAACGCTGAAATAGAAGAAGCTATTAATAAAAATCAGCTAGTTGTTGCATCTGTTTTATCTGGTAATAGAAATTTTGAAGGTCGTATAAATCCACTTACTAAAGCTAGTTATCTTGCTTCTCCTATTTTAGTAGTAGCATATGCGCTTGTTGGTAGCCTTAATATTGATTTAACAAGCACACCTTTAGGTAAAAATGATAAAGGAGATGATATTTATTTAAAAGATATTTGGCCCCATAAAGAGGAGATAGATGAAGTAATTGCAAATTTTATTAATTCTTCTCTATTTATAGAGAAATATTATGATATATTCACTGGAACAAAAGAATGGAAGGATTTGCAGATTAATAGTAGTTCTACTTATTATTGGGATAAAAACAGCACTTATATTAAGAATCCACCTTATTTTAAAAATATAGGTAATAGGAATAATATAAAAGATATAAAATCCGCAAGAATTTTAGCAATTTTGGGAGATTCTATCACTACTGATCATATTTCTCCAGCAGGAAATATTAGTAAAACTAGTCCAGCAGCTAAATATTTAATGGATCATAATATAGAGTCTGCTGATTTTAACTCTTATGGGGCGCGACGAGGTAATCATGAGGTAATGATGCGCGGAACATTTGCGAATATTCGTATAAAGAATGAAATGTGCCTTGGTGTTGAAGGAGGTGTTACTATAAATCAATTAAATGCTACGCAACAAACTATTTATGATGCAGCAATGGATTATAAAGCTCATAACGTACCAGCAATAATTTTTGCTGGTAAAGAATATGGTAGTGGTTCATCAAGGGATTGGGCAGCAAAAGGTCCGCAGTTACTCGGTGTAAAGGCAGTAATAGCTGAAAGTTTTGAAAGGATACATCGCTCAAATTTAGTTGGTATGGGTGTCTTACCATTAGTTTTTACAAAAAATATGTCGCGGTTAGATTTAAAATTAGATGGATCGGAATCTATTGATATTTTAGGCTTAAATGATCAAGTAAAACCTTATAGCTCACTTAAATGTGTAATAAAAAAACAAAATGGTGAGAATAGGGCAATTGATTTAATATTGCAAATATTTACAGATAATGAGATAAATTATATAAAGTATGGCAGTATTATGCATTTGGTATTGGATAGTTTAAAACATAGTCCTTAATGTTATTCCTGTATATGCTAGCAGAAATGACATAGGTTAGGTAATCTATATAAATAAAAAGGAACAAATATATGGATAAACAACTTAAAGAATATACCGAGAGCGGTAAGAAAAATCTAATTGTAATATATATATTATATTTATGCGGAGTAGTAGCACCAATATTGCCTTTAATTGGTGTATTTTTTGCATATCTAAATAAAGATAAAGGTGTGAATTTTGCTACTAGCCATTATTTATTTTTATTTCGTACTTTTTGTCTTGGCATTCTTGGGTGGGTTATATCTTATATATTCACATTTATTATTATTGGAGTAGTATTATATTTTGCATTAGCTATTTGGTATATACTTCGTGTTGCTATCGGTTTTAAATATTTAATAGAGGATAGTTCATACCCAAATCCTATGACTTATTGGATAAAATAAAAAATGATAAAACTTACTATAGATGGTCAAGAAATAGAAGTATCAGAAGGTACTACTGTTTATCAAGCTTGTGAAAAAGCAGGCAAAGAAATCCCACATTTTTGTTATCATGAGCGCTTAAAAATTGCCGGTAATTGTCGTATGTGTTTGGTTGAAATAGAGAAATCACCAAAGCCTATAGCATCCTGTGCTATGCCAGCAGGTAGTGGTATGGTTATTTATACTGATACGCCAATGGTAAAAAAAGCACGAGAAGGGGTGATGGAGTTTTTGCTTATTAACCATCCTCTTGATTGTCCTATCTGTGATCAGGGTGGAGAGTGTGATCTACAAGATCAAGCTTTTAGATATGGCAAAGGTACTAATAGATTTCATGAAAATAAGAGATCTATTAAAGATAAATGTATGGGACCGCTGATAAAAACAGCGATGACTAGATGTATACATTGTACTAGATGTATTAGATTTGCCAATGATATAGCTGGAATAGAAGAAATAGGAGCTATTCATCGTGGTGAGCATATGGAAGTAACTTCTTATTTAGAGCAAACTCTGGATTCTGAAATGTCTGGCAATATGATCGATCTTTGTCCTGTTGGTGCTTTAAACTCTAAACCTTATGCCTTTAAAGCTCGTAAATGGGAATTAAAACATACAAATTCTATAGGAGTACATGATGCTGAAGGCTCTAACACTCGTATTGATAGTAGAGGTGATGAGTTAATGAGAATATTACCTCGTATTAATGAAGAGATTAATGAGGAATGGCTTTCAGATAAGAATCGCTTTAGTTATGACGGTTTGAAATATCAGCGTTTAGATCACCCCTATGTAAGAAAAAATGGCAAATTAATAGAAACAAGCTGGAGTGAAGCTTTAAAAGTTGTGGCTGATAAAATAAATTCCATAGAGCCCCAGGAAATTGCTGCTATTGCTGGGGCTCTTACCTCGGTTGAAGCAATGTTTACTCTAAAAATATTACTACAAAAACTTGGTTGCAGTAATTACAGTACTAATCAGTTTAATTATAAAATAGATGCTAAAGAAAGAGGGAACTACTTGTTTAATACGACTATAGCTAGCATAGAAAAAGCTGATTTATGTATATTAATAGGTGCAAATCCAAGACAAATAGCCCCGATATTAAATAGTCGGATAGGGCGACGGGTCCGCGCCAATTTACTTAGAGTCGTAAGAATAGGAGAAGGACATAATCAAACTTATAAAGTTCAAGATTTAGGCAGTAACATTAAGATAATTGAAGAGTTAGCTAAAGCTAATCATGAATTTGCAAAAGATCTAAAATCAGCAAAATATCCGATGATTATAATTGGTGATGGCGTATATGCAAGAGATGATGGATATGCTATATTATCTCTTGTACATAAAATAGTAGATAAATATTCTGTGATGCGAGATGATTGGAAAGGTTTTAATATACTTCATAATCATGCATCTATGGTTGGTAGTCTTGATATTGGTTTTAATAATTCATTAGATGGGTTAGAAGAAATAAAATTAGCTTATCTTCTTGGTGCTGATGAACTTGATTTCAATAAACTTAAATCAGCGTTTATAGTATATCAGGGGCATCATGGGGATTTAGGCGCTACTAACGCTGATGTAGTTTTACCTTCGGCTGCTTATACTGAACAAAGCGGGATTTACGTAAATTTAGAAGGCAGGCCACAAATAGCAGAAAAAGCAGTACCTACTATAGGTATAGCTAAAGAAGATATAGCTATTATTAAAGAGCTTGCTGGTTATTTAAAGATAGATATTGAAGTAAATAATTTGCAAGAAGTACGAGCAAAACTCGCTAAAGAATATAAAATATTTGCAAATATCGATAAAATTATAGAGAATAAGTTTGCTCGGTTTAGCTCAGAAGATAAATTATTAAAAGATAATATAACTGCCAGACCAATTAATTATTACATTACTGATGTAATTAGCAAAAATTCGGTAACTATGGCAAAATGTGTAGAGGCTAAAGAGAGCCGCAAGCATGATGAAGCGTTGTTTCATGGCAATTATGTCATTCCTGTGAAAATATGAATCCAGAAAAAGGTATAACAAGCAAGTTTTTTATATTTTTGTTTCTATTAAACTAAAATTATAATTGTTGAGTTATATTAAACCTGTTTATTCTAGCAAATAAAATATTGTAATTATATTATTAAATAAAATCAATAATGGTTCAACTTTAAATGACTCAACTTTTTTTTGAATATGTTTTTCCGTTAATCATAATTGCTTTAAAAGTAGTTGCTATTACTATTCCTTTAATACTTTGCGTTGCTTATTTAACGTATGCAGAGCGCCGCGTTATTGGGCTTATGCAGCTAAGAAGAGGACCTAATGTTGTTGGTCTTTTTGGATTACTTCAGCCTATTGCTGATGCGATTAAGCTCTTATTTAAAGAGCCAATAATACCAACACACGCTGATAAAGTATTATTTATTTTAGCACCGATAATAACATTCATATTAAGCCTTATAGGTTGGGCTGTTATACCTTTTGCAAAAGGTGTAGTTCTTGCAGATATCAATGTTGGTGTTTTGTATATTCTTGCCATTTCTTCCCTAAGTGTTTATGGTATTATTATTGCTGGGTGGGCAAGTAACTCAAAATATGCATTCTTAGGTGCTATACGCTCATCTGCTCAGATGATTTCTTACGAAGTATCAATGGGGCTAGTTATTATTACTGTACTACTTACTACTGGCACTCTTAATTTAAGTCAAATTATTGAAGCTCAAATGATACTTCCTTGGTGGATTGATTTAATGTTAATGCCTATGGGAGTAATATTTTTCATTTCAGTGCTTGCAGAAACGAATAGATTGCCATTTGATATTCCGGAGGCTGAATCAGAACTAGTTGCTGGTTATAATGTTGAATATTCGTCGATGGGATTTGCTTTATTTTTCTTAGGCGAATATGCTAACATGATACTTGTTAGTGCAATGACCACTACGTTCTTTCTAGGTGGTTACCTACCACCGTTTAATATATCTTGGTTAGACTTCATACCTGGTTTCTTTTGGTTTGCATTTAAAGTTGGATTTTTATTATTTTGCTTTTTATGGATCAGAGCTACTCTGCCTAGGTATCGTTATGATCAATTGATGCGTTTGGGTTGGAAAGTATTTTTACCATTAACTCTATTTTGGGTAATATTAGTGTCAAGTGTTCTAGTATATACTGATAATTTGCCGAATGTTTAGGTTAATAAAATAGGTATAGAACTTTTTCTTGACTTTATAGAGTATAATAAAATTTATGATGAAATATACTATTGCTATTTTAAAAAATAATTTTGTTAATAAATTATATGATCTAATATAAGTATTAGAAAATTTAGGGGAATAGGGGAGTATGGTAGAATAAGTAGAGAATGCTGAAGTATCAAAAGCAATAGATAAATCTTCTGAGAAGTAAGAATCTAAGAGAAAATATTTCATGCTAAGGTCATGGTGGATATAGGATGTTAGATTTTCTAACTCGTAAGATAGATTATTACAAAGTTTAACTTTGAATCTTGATTAAATAAAAGATATTGCTATAGAAAATTGCATTCTTGAATTGATCTATATTTATTGATTCTTGGTGTTTTGCGTTAAGAAGAATTAAAAGTAATGGAAGTGTAGGGGTTTGGTTATAAAATAAACATAATTTATGCTAAAATTTGTAACGATAGAGAGTAGAGAAGAGTAAGGTTTTATTTGTAATGTTACGGAAATAGTTTTATTTAGGGGAAAAACAAATACATGTACTTTAGAACCAAAGTTAAGTTAATATAATGAGTAGTAGAAAGTATGAGCATTACTAAATAGAACATGATATGGTAATGCAGTAGAAGGTTATAATCCAAAATGTACGACTTACTAAAATCGTTCTCAAATAAAAAAGCAAGAAAATATTAAGTTATGAGAATAAAAATTTAAATTAGCAGCTTAAAGAATTAAATTATGATAAACTATTTAAAATCATTTTTTCTATTTGAGATAATAAAGGGTATGTCTTTGACTTTGAGATATTTCTTTAAAGCCAAAGTTACTATTAATTATCCTTATGAAAAAAGTCCTGTTAGTCCACGTTTTAAAGGGGAGCATGCGCTGCGTCGCTATGAAAATGGTGAAGAACGTTGCATTGCTTGTAAGCTCTGTGAAGCAATTTGTCCTGCACAAGCAATAGTAATTGAAGCTGGTGAACGAGATGACGGTAGTAGGCGTACTACACGTTATGATATAGATATGACAAAATGTATTTATTGTGGATTATGTCAAGAAGCATGCCCTGTAGATGCGATAGTTGAAGGTCCTAATTTTGAGTTTTCTAGCCTAACACATACAGCACTTATTTATGATAAAGAAAGGTTGCTACAAAATGGTGATAAATGGGAGCAAGCATTAGCTAGTAAACTGCATAAAGATTATGAGTATAGGTGATTATAACAATATGTTTAAACAGATTTATAGTATGGTAGTTTATTTTGTGGCTACTATTAGCTTTATTGTTGGCATTCTCTATTATTCTTAATATATTATTTTATTTCTATCAGGTTATACTAAATGGAGCAATAATAGTACTAATGAGCAATATCTACATAATTTACAATTATATAATAGTAACTTTTATAAATAAATGCACCTTAAAAAGAGATTGAAGAAAAAAGAATTGCTTATAAGAGTATTATATAAAAACTATCAAAGAATGCTCTATAAATACAATAATTAGTTGCTCAGTTTGGATTATAGTTATTCTTATATTTTTTAATTTTATATTGGAAAATTTATAAATGATAGTTAACTTTTAATCTAGAAATTTAAGAGCTACCATCTTATAGCTTATGAATTGATTTTTTATCAATGAGAAAGCTTTATATATTTTAACTCTAAAAGAGATTAGGTTATCAAATTTAAAGCTTTAAATTCAAAATTTCATCTACAATTCAAAAAAAAGAAGTATTAAGCTGTAATATTTGTGCATATTTAATAGATATATTGTTGTGAGAAGATAAAAGGATAATACCACCACTATTGGCTTTCATGACAATTAGGTTATTCAGTAAGTCTCTATTTTCTTTGCTTAGATTTGCCTCAACCTCATCAAGTAACCATAGATCTGTTTGACAAGCAATAAGTTTTGCTATAGCTACAACTTTTTGCATTCCGCTAGATAAAGTGTAGCATTTTTCATCTAGTATCTTATATAATTTAAAATAATGAATTGCTGCTTCTAAAGTTTCAGTGGAATTATAAATTTCTGACCAAAATTTTAGATTATCAAAAACAGTCATTTCGGCTTTTAGACCTAGATTATGACCTATATAAGTACAATAAGGTTTTGCAATATTGTTAACATTAAAGTTTTTATAGTATATATTACCGCTACTTGGTTTCATAATGCCTGCTATCATCCTAAGTAATGAACTTTTACCACAGCCATTTGCTCCTTGTACACATGTTATAGAAGAAGGAAGAAAAGTAATACTTAAATTATTAAACAAATTTCTTTGTTCTATATTAAACGTTAATTGGTGGAGTAATAGCATTGTGAATTATTCCCTGAGATGACAGCAATTAAGTCAGCATTGCTAAAAAATACTTTCAATATGACTTTTACAAAAGCAACAATCTAGAATAAGCTAACTTAATATAGTATAAAATAGTAACTTAGCAAAATAAAAGCACAAGAAACTTGTATATATTTTTTACTAGATTTCTGCTTCTGCAGGAACAACATTGAATTCTTTTTAAGAATCATACAAAAAATATCATAGTTAGGTTTAGTTACCAGAGCCTAGCAAATTTTGTACAGATCGATGAAATATATTTAAAATAGAGTTTGGCATTAAACCAAAATAAATGATTAGTAATATTAAAGGAGCTATTGAGATTATTTCATATCTATATAAGTCTTTAAAATATAAAATCTCTTTATGTTTGATCTCACCTAGTATTACATCTTTATATAATTTCAGCATATAAACTGCACCAAGAATTATACCAAGAGCTGCTACACAAGCTGCTATTGCATTTGTTTGGTAAATTCCAAGCAAGCTTAAAAATTCTCCAATAAATCCGCTAGTACCAGGGAGCCCAACAGAACCAAGCATTGCAATCATAAAAAATGTAGCAAGTAGAGGCATTTTGTTTGCTACACCACCATATTTAGCTATTTCTTTAGTGTGTAACCTCTCATATAAAGTACCTACTATCAGGAATAGACATGAAGAAATCAATCCATGGCTAAGCATCTGAAATAATGCACCTTCAATTCCTGTATCTGTAAAACTAAAAATACCTATCGTAACATATCCCATATGCGCAATTGATGAATATGCTATCATCTTCTTCATATCTTTTTGTGCTAGTGCTATTAGCGAAGCATATATTATTGCAATTGCACTGAGATAAATTACGTAATTAGCAAATTCTTGTGATGCACTCAGTAGAAGCGGCAATAACACACGTACAAAACTGTATCCTCCAAGCTTTAATAGAATACCAGCAAGTATAACTGAACCACTAGTAGGTGCTTGTACGTGTGCATCAGGTAACCAAGTATGAAATGGAACCATAGGGATTTTAACAGCAAAAGCTATGAATATAGCCCACCACAGAATTTGTTGTATAAAAAGCGGGAAATTATTAGTAAATTTAGCAATTTCTGTTAAATCAAAGCTATGAATTTTGCTATAAATATAAATTAATGAAAGTAAGAAAAATACTGAACCAGAAAAAGTATATAAGAAGAATTTAAAAGCAGCATATATCCTATTTTCTCCTCCCCACACACCAATAATAATATACATTGGGACTAATATTACTTCAAAAAATAGATAAAATAATAATAAATTTATGGATGTAAATGCTCCTATACAAAATGATTCTATTAATAAAAAACATACCAAATATTCTTTGATATATTTTTTTACAGTAAATAGGCTGCCAATTATGCAAAGAAGAGTAAGAAAAGAAGTGAGAACCACAAAAAATATTGATATACCGTCAATACCTACATGGAATTCAAGACCAATAGCATTAAGCCACGCACAGCGTTCAACAAATTGATAAGCAGGATTTAAGGGATCAAATTCTACTAATATATAAATAGTAGAGATCAATGTTAAAACTGAACTAAGCACTGCAACATACATTACATATATTGGTTTATCAAACTTTTTACTTTGACTAACAAATAGTAAAATATATATCGCACTTATTAGCGGCAGAAAAATACTAATAGAGATGATTGGTAATTCTAGCATTTTATATACCTACGCCTAACCACACAAAATAACTAATTACTGTAACCATAAATAATACTATATATAAAGTATAGTTAAAAATATAACCTGTTTGTGTTTTACTAGTCAGAGTACTAAAATAATTAATACTTTTTGAAAAACCATTCGGTCCAAAGCGATCAATTATTTTCTGATCGCTAAAATAAAACAGACAAGCTAAGCAGTTAATAGGCTTTATTATTAAATAATTATATAGCTTATCAAAATAATCCTTATTACGTACAGCTAAATTCAAAAAGCTCCATACAAGTGAATTTTTGGAATTTTGTCTGTGCCCATGTATTAATAGTTTGTCTTTAAATTTATATTGTTTAGAATCTTCTGAATTTAGCTGTAACATGTAATCAAAATTTTTATCCTGTCTAATTCTTCTGTAAAGATAGATTCCTATAATAATTCCTATTATACCAATTACCATTGGTAATAACTTAATATATAAAGGTGGATGACTAATTAATAATTTGTAAATATGTAAGTTAAATAGACTTTCGTGGAAATAGCCATTAGGCTTATCAATTGAAAGTAAATAATAACCAATCATACCGCTAAAACAGCTTCCTGCTACCAGTAATATAAGGGGATTATTCATCATCTTAGATGGTTCATGAGCATGTTCAAAAATATCTTTTTTTAGTTTAGTTTTCCCATGAAATACAAGCATAATAATTTTCATCGAATAAATAGCAGTAAGTATTGCTGCTACTATACCAAAAATAAACATAAATGATTCACTAATGTAAGCTGCCTCTAAAATTGAATCTTTAGAATAAAAACCTGCAAGTGGGTAAATACCTATTAATGCAAGTGAACCAATTAAAAAATTTCCATAAGTGACTGGCATTTTGTTTCGCAAACCACCTATTTTAAAAATATCTTGCTCATGAACTGTATGTATTACACTGCCAGCGGATAAGAATAATAAAGCTTTAAAAAAAGCATGAGTGACTAAATGAAATATCCCGCTATTATAGGCTGATACTCCGCAAGCAAGAAACATATAGCCAAGTTGGCTGCAAGTTGAATATGCAATAATCTTTTTTATATCGCTTTGCATAATAGCAACACTTGATGCAAAAAGGCAAGTAATACCACCAATTATTGTAATAACTTGTAGAACCATAGGACTGTATTCAAACAAATATGAACAGCGTGCTACTAAAAATACGCCTGCTGTTACCATGGTTGCCGCATGAATGAGGGCAGATACAGGAGTTGGGCCTTCCATTGCATCAGGAAGCCATATATGTAAACCAATCTGTGCAGATTTACCCATACAACCGATAAATAGTAATAAACATATAATATCTAGAATGGAAAGCTCATAACTAAATAACAATACTTTTGAATTAGATAACAATTCTGCGTTTAAAAATATGTCTTTGTAATTTGCTGAGCGGAAGAAAAAGATAATCGTTATTATACCCAAAATAAAAGCAAAATCTCCAACTCTATTTACTATGAAAGCTTTAATAGCTGCTTTGTTTGCACTATCTTTTGAGTACCAAAAACCGATTAATAAATATGAGCAGACTCCGACACCTTCCCAGCCGAAAAATAATTGTAAGAAATTATCAGCTGATACTAATATTAACATAAAGAAAGTAAAAAGCGAAAGCAAAGACAAGAAACGTACAATCCCTTTATCTGCTGCCATATAACCAAGTGAGTAGATATGCACGACACTTGATACAAATGTTACTGCTATAAACATTATACTAGTTAGCTGATCTATATAAATAGCAAAATCTACATTGAATTGCCCTATTGCAATCCATGGTAATAATTTTATATGGATAATATGTCTGTCTAAACCAGTATGAGAAGATATGATTGTTGCAAATAATGCTGATAAAGATAAAAAGCTAGTCGCAATTATAGAAGCTAGTTTCTTATCTATAACTCTTGAAAACAACCCATTTATTATTGCGGAAGCAAGAGGTAACATAATAATCATTATGGCAATGCTTTGATACATTTTTATCCCTTCATCTGATTAATATCAGTAATTTCAATTGAGCCTTTATTGCGGAAATACATCAGTAATATTGCAAGTCCAATTGAAGTTTCAGCAGCAGCTATTGTTAAGATTATAATACTAAAAATTTGTCCTGATAATTCTTGCATATATACGGAAAACGCTACATAATTTATATTAACTGCAAGCAGCATTAGCTCAATCGACATTAATATTGTAATAATATTTTTGCGGTGCATAAATAACCCAAGCATTCCTACAGTAAAAACTAAGCTGCTTAAAATTAAATAATGATTAAGACCAATATACTCATTCATATTTAATACCCTCAATACCTTTTTTTAGAAGAGGTTTTGTCATTAATACAGCATTTTCTTTATTATGACTCAGTTGTTTTGCAATATTTTGGCGTTTCATATCCCCACGCTTTTTAAGTGTTAACGTAATACAAGTAATCATAGCGACAAATAAAATTAGTCCTGACATTTGAAATGGTAACATAAAATCAGTGTAAAGCACTTTTCCTATTGCTTTAGTATTTGTTATACCATTTGTTATGGCAAATGATAAGTCAGAGTTAAAATTAATATTTTTAGTGCTGAGTAAAATAATAGTTACTAAGTCGGCAAACATAATTAACGCTACGAGAATAGCTAAAGAAAGATTTTCTTTTATTTGAACTATTGCTTTGTTAAGCTGTATATCTAGCATCATTACCACAAATAAGAATAATACTGCTACTGCGCCTACATAAATTACTATTAGCATCATAGCTAAAAATTCTGCGCCAAGCAAAATCATAAGTCCAGAACCATTAATAAAGGCAAAAATTAACCATAGTACAGAATATACAGCATTTTTACTTAAAACGACGCAAAAGCTGCTGATGGTTAGTAATATTGCAAATAAATAAAAAAATATTAACATGGTTTGTTATATTAGTTGAAGAATCGTTTTATCATACTGTGACTTTATCACAGTTGTTGTATAGCTCTAGAAATTTGCTTCTCACTCTACGATTTGATTGTTTTACTAGATACTGTAGACCACAGTATGATAGTTATTTTCTTAAGCCATACGTATAACATTAATGTATTTTTGCTAAACTAGCAAAGCGTTAGAAGAAAATTTCTCGATCATTGGCATAAATAAACTTTCAAGTGCTTTACGTATTTCTTCGTTATTTTCTATTTTTTGTCCATCTTTACTTAGGGTTATTTCATCTTTCGCTACATGGTTCATTACAGCATCAATAATTGCTTTTTCATCACGTGTACCATCCATATATCTAAGTGCAAATTTTTCAAAGAAATTAACTCCAATTGGTTCATGGTTTAAATTTGTTACCCACATATAAGGTGTATGAGTTGCTTGATGTATTACTATTTTTGTTGTTTTAGGTTTATTAAGTTCAGGAGTATCACGATGTTTTTTAGTGGTAATGTTAATATAACCTTGTAATACTAGCTTCATTGCATTATCTAAAAGTTCATTTTTAATTTCATTTAACTTAGTATTATGTAACTTTCTATTAGCTTCTGCAGTTAATTGCTCAAAGCTTAGAGGATTATTTAGGTTTTCGCTGAAACTATAAAGAATAGCTTTCATGTAAGGTGAAGCAGTAGATAAATTAGAATCTGTATTACCATTTAAAAAGAATTTTAATGTTTCTGAAACGTTATTAAGATCTATTTCCTTAAGCGGTTTTTCAGGCACTACGTTAAAGATCATATTAAATTTCATTATGTCATCATTATTAATGTTTCTATTAATTTTTACACCATTGTGACATAGCAAAGTATTCCTAAAACGACGATTTGTAATAAAATCCATATATTGTTCAGTTCTAACTATATCGTTTATAGCTTTTAACTGTTCTACTACTTTTGGGGGCATATTACCAAGATACATAGTGGAAAGATTACAATCAGCTAAATATTGTAAATTATATTTTCTAGCTTCATTCATAAATTCATGGAAATAGAATTGAGCGTTTTCTTCTTCTAAGTGATCATGACGTAAATAATGATCGGTTTGCTTAGCAAGCAACCCTGCTTCTGTTTTTAATACTTCAGCGTAAGGAGTTTTTGAATTTTCTAAGCTATCTTTAATAAATTCTAATAATAACCTTGATTGAGCTATTCTATCATGTACATTTGGAAATGAACTAGAATGATAAAGCATCATATCTCTAATAGTACGTACCATATTCCAACCAGGTAATGTATTATAGCTAATATATGCTATACCATTTGAATTAAGATTTTTGCTGCATACTTCAAAAATTTTATCTCTAACGTTTTTTGGTACCCAAGAAATTACACCGTGGCAAATTATATAATCAAATTTACCGAATGAATCATCAATATCAATTATAGAATAATGATAAAACTCTATATTTTGTAATTCAAGTTCTTTTACATTTTTATTTGCTTCATCAATTTGCACTTTGGATAGATCAATCCCAACAAAATGAGCTTTTGGATACAGAACTGCATGAGGTATTAAGTTACCACCAGCAGCGCAGCCTAGTTCTAATATTCTTGCAGTTTCAACTTTAGGTGTACTTACTCCAAAAAGATTTGCAAGAGTACTTAAGTGATGAGGATTGGTAAGTGCATAAGGGTAGCTTTCATATGGTACTTCATCATAAGTGTTATGATGTGAATTTGTACTGTTGACAACAGGTTGTGCAGAATGTTCTTCTTTTGTTATTTTATCATGACCATTAACAATGGTAGAAGTATTAGTAGTTTTTACAGACATATTTTTTCCTTATAATTTAGATTTTTATATAAAAATTTCATAGAATTTTCAAAATAGCAACCTATAAGTAAACCATATGCCAAGTGCTCCAACACCTATAGTTTTTTAATAGGGCTTGCTTGTAGAAATTGTAAAAGCATATCATAATTAATTTTCACTCTATATGCTGTTTGTAACTTAACAGTTAAATCGATACTAAAATTTGAAGTTATATACTGTGAACGCCTAGTTCTGCTTTTTGTCATGCAAGACAATTTTTTTAATCCTTATCTACCTTAAAATAATCACTATTTATAACATCTAATCTATAAGAGGAGGATTTCAACTGTGCTATGCCTGCCCCAATTATTATAAATGACATAAAAGACTTTACTTCTGCCAAATTATAAATAAGATTTAGCATATATGTGTTTGATAATACTGTAGTATTTTGGGGAATAGTTAACCATTACTTAAATTTTATTACGATAATATGTAATGTAAGCGACATTTCAGTTGATAAGTGCTGAAAATTCAACAGTTATTTGAGGATATATTATATAACCTACTGCTATACATATTTGATCTTTTTAAAATTATATTAGTATTTGAATATTTATGACGAACCTTACTAATAACTGATTCAACTATTCCACCTTCTGCTCCTATATAAAAAAACTGTTTGTTCTAAGATTTTTTTCTGCATAAGTACATGTTATTAATAGAAATGCTTAAAACAATCATTTTAGTCATTATATC